>NZ_LOHZ01000025.1 GCF_001601575.1 Thermovenabulum gondwanense | reverse complement strand
TTAGCATTATCTCATTCTCATCGCATATCTCCCTAAGTGCCCTGAAAAACTCCGGCCTGAAATGGTTGTCCCCTCCCTCACCCTGGATGGTTTCAATTATTATCGCACATATATCATCGGGGTTTTCGGCAATAGCTTTTTTAATCTGGTTTATTGCCTCATTTTCCGCCCTTTTCACTTCATCTAAGTGCTTTTCTAAAGGCCAGACAATCTTGGGATTTGTAATCCTGGGCCAATCGTTAAATTTCGTAAAATACATAACCTTCCTCGGATCAAAGATATTTGTAAGGGAAAGGGTATAACCCGACCTTCCGTGAAAAGCCTCCTTAAAGTGTATAACCTTGGTTCCCTTCTGAGCGCTTTCTTTATAACCTTTATCAATGTTTTTCCTTACCTTCCAGTCCATAGCGACCTTTAATGCGTTTTCTACCGCCAGGGTACCGGTGTCAATTAAAAAAAGATGTTTGAAACTTTCCGGTGCGGCAACCTCCATAAATGTTTTTACAAACTGAGCCATTTCCACCGTATACATATCCGAATTGGCCACCTTATTGACAGCAGCTCTGAAGACTCTCTCTTTAAATTCCTCGTTGGCAAGTTTTGGATGGTTTAAACCCAACGGGGATGATGCAAAGAAGGAATAAAAGTCTAAATAATCGGTTCCATCCTTAGCGTCCACAATGTAGCTACCGTAAGATTTTTCTAAATCAATTACAATGGGATAACCATCCACCAAAATATACTTTTCAAGGGTTGGAATTACATCGTGAGGTGAAAACATTTTGAATACCTCCTCAAACAATTGTAAAAAATATGATTTATAATTATACAAAATTATGATTGTTTATTCAATATATACCTGTAAAAAATACAAAATAATTATTGTTACAATAACAATTTAAAATTAAATATTCATACATAAAAAAACTCGTAACCAAAAAACTTATAAAAAAATATAAAGCCGATATTCCCTTGAGAAATATCGACTTATTTACCGTATATAAAATTAATTTATTAATCAAAAAGCGTTTTCAAAATGCAAAAGATCGAGAGTTTTCCCTTTGCTAACCAGAATATCGATAACATCAAATCTTATAGAATTAAAATATTGTTTATTCTCGCCTAAAAAAATTAGTGCTGTTTTTCTTATTTTTTGCTGTTTAAAAAAATCCACAGATTCGAACCCTCTTCCAAAATTATCCGAATTTCTTGCTTTTACCTCAAAAAATACTATATTGTTTTCTTTATCCTTTGCTACAATATCTATCTCTCCAAATTTGCACCTATAATTTGTAGCCAAAATAGTAAAGTTTCTGCTGATCAAATATTTCTTCGCGTAATCTTCACCTGCTTTTCCTAAAATTTTATTATCCATTGCATCATTTCCTTTCATTTCTTGTATTTAAACACAATACATTAATATTCAATAAAAAAATAAAAAATCCTTCTTGTAATATAAGGAAAATCCAGTCTACAAGACGTATCAAAAAAAAGTGGTAATGAATATTATAAAAGTGGAAAAGGAGATACGGAGGTGAAAATATGCCTAATTGCTTTAACGATAGAAAAGCTTTTTTGATTTTCTTAATACTGATCCTTTTGCTTTTAGCAGATTAAATAATTTAAAAATATAAAAAGCGATAACCCTCGATAGCTTTTTAACGAGGGTTATCGCTTATTTGTTTTCTGTCTAAAATTTTATAGATCTGCAGAGCTACTTCCAAATTCAACCTATCCCTCGCGTTTTCCAGGTTTACTCCCAGGATTTCCTGAATCCTTTGTATTCTGTAAATAATAGTATTATAATGAGTAAATAAATCTTTAGAAATTTGTTTTAAGTTGCCATTGCATTTAAAATATGCTTCTAAGGTCTTTAAAAGTTCGGTTCCATGTTTTTCATCATACTTGACAATAGGATCTATATATTCATTGTAAAACTTTATTAATTCGTCTTCCTCGGCATTTTGATACAGCAATCTAAATATACCCAGATCGTCAAAATGAATCACCTCATTGTATTTTTGCAAAACATTGCCTATCATTAATGCTTTTCGTGCATCCTGGTAGCTTTTATATATATCAGTTATATTTCTGTAAAATCTTCCAATAGCAATTATCAAAGTTATATCCGGCAGACTCTCCTTAATTTTTTTCAGTATTTCATAACAATATTTTTTTGTGTAATTTCTGCTTTCTGCATCACTGATTTTATCCGGGACAGGTAAAAGAATTATCATGGTATCTAATTTTGTGGTAATTATTGCATTTTTTTCTTGAAGTAGATTGTTCAAAATATTAATAATTCTATTCTTCAATCTTACAAGTTCCGAGTTTTCGTTGATGTTTTTTAGTTCTTTTTCTATCTTTTTTATCTCCAGCAAAATTACCGTATATTGTTTTGAAGCATCAAAGCCAAAAATCGCCCCTCTTTCAGCAGAAATACTTCTTTTATCGGCATCAAAAGATAATAAATCATCTATGAAGCCTGAACGGTACCTCATCTCTACTTCTTTTGCTGCTATTTCCTTAATCAAGTAAAAAGCTGAGATCGTAGATGCTCTTTCAATAATATTAATCTCAAAATTTGTTATATCGTTTTTTTCTTTAAAAACATAAATTTCTCCATAATTTTGGCCGGCTGCCATTATGGGAACTTTTATTATAAAAAATGTTCCAATACCATTCTGTACTTCCATTATCTCATATTCAAAACTTCCATTTTTTTTGCCAATTAGTTTAATCACGGCATCGTTATATTTACTTCTCATTTCATCGCTACTATAATAGAAATTGCCAAAAACTTCTTCTTTTATCATAATATTGGCCTTTAGCAAATCAGAAAGGGTTACTGCTATCTCTTTAAGCCCTCCTCCATTTATAACGATATTCATCAATTTCCCGTGAACTTCATCAAGTCTTTGTAAAAAACTTGCCTGTTTATCAAATATTTCGTGAAGAATAGGTAGCATTAAATCCGAAAATGAAGCCTCCAGCGGTAATTTGAATAATGGAAACCCTAATTTATCAGCTGCTTGAATCATGGCCTCAGGAATTTCTTTAATATATCTTCCCGGTTTTATGCCTATTGCTGCCAATCCTTTAGAATTAAGCGCAGGTATAAGAGCTTTTTGAGCATCATAATCATCTTTAATAGAATACACAGTAGTTAACAATAATTCCCCCGGCTTTACCCAGTTAATTATATCAGGAACTTCCATTATATTAACTCTTGTAATTACCCGATTAATACCCGATTTCCCCGCAATCAGTTCGGCATTTCCTAAAAGTCTTTTTTCCAGCACTTCTTTGACCGTAATGCCAATCCTATCCATTAATTTATTCCCCCACTTAGGATGATCTATTTGTTATATTTCGACAAAAAGTGAAATTATCCTTTTTTTTGCTTTAAAATTTATTAACAAAAAAACCGCCAAATTGGCGGTTTTAGTAAGGTATTCTTTTTGCAGGTTCAAAAGGACATTTTGATTTCTTCATAATATTTTTATAAACTTCCAAATTTCTGTCTTCTACATGATCAAAGATCATAGGTGTGCTAGCACCATATGTGACGTATTTAATTGGGTCTGGATCGAGTTTCGCATAAATTATTTCTTCGGTACCTCTCGCCTGAGCTAGTTTTTGCGCTATGGGATTTATAATCATACTGTGTCCGAAATAAAAGTTGTTTCCTGCATCAGGTCCCACCGCATTTACGGCTACAAAATATACATGATTATCGTAGGCCCGGGCTTTGTTTGTTAACTCCCAAATATCGAAACTTCTTAAAAGTGCGGAGGGTCTTACTATAACTTCTGCACCTTTAACTACAAGCTCTCTTGCTAATTCCGGAAAATCTCCATCATAACAGATCATCACTCCAAGTTTGCAAAAAGGCAATTCAAAAACGGGGGCTTCCTTTCCAGGGGTTGACCATCCGCCCGCGCTTAACCTTTCCGTAGGAAAAAGGTGTGTCTTGCGGTAAATACCGATAATTCCCTCCGATGGTCCAATTACGACCGCGCTATTATATACCACATTGGGCTGTTCTCCCTTTTCATACATAGGAACAACAAGATAGGCATCTAATTCCTTAGAAAGCTTTTCCATTTCTTCCGTTACTTTTCCAGGTATTGGATCTATTAGATTGTAAAATTCTGAAATTGGCATATTGGGAGTAAAACCTGTGGTGGCAGATTCCGGAAACACTATCAGATCAGGGTTATGCAGTTTCTTTGCCTTTTTAGCCCATTCCTTTATTTTTCCCACATTATACGATATATCGTTTGGTTTTGGAGCAATTTGTACTCCACAAACAGTAAATTCTTTCATAAAAAGACACCACCTTAATCTATAACCTTATGGACTTACCACCGTACCGAAAATCCCTTCTGCTGCCTGTAAAGCATTGTCAAGAGATGTAATTACCGCCGTTCTTTTTTTATTTTCCACAAATTTCAGTACAGCCTTTACTTTTGGTCCCATACTACCTTCTTTAAAATGTCCTTCGTCATAAAATTTTTTCATTTCTTCCAATTTTATATTCATTAGATTTTTTTGATCGGGTTTTTTGTAGTTTATAGCCACATAAGGAACATCGGTTAAAATCACAAATATATCCGCATCTATTTCTTCCGCCATTTTCTCGGCAGCTAAGTCTTTATCTATTACCGCATCTATTCCTTTTAGCTCCCCATTTTCATCCAAAAACACAGGTATTCCGCCACCACCGCTGGCTATAACAATGGTACCCTTTGATAATAGTTCTTTAATAGCGTCTATTTCTATAATGGTCTGCGGCTCAGGAGAAGGAACAACCCTTCGCCATCCTCTTCCGCTATCTTCCTTCCATACTTCGCCAAATTCTTCCATCGCTTTTTTAGCATGATCTTCTGAATAAAAGGGTCCTATCGGCTTCGTAGGATTTTTAAAAGCCGGATCATCTTTCGATACCAATACCTGAGTTACAACCGTTGCCACATTGTTTTTTAAACCCGCTTTTTTCATTTCATTAAACAAACATTGCTGTATCATATAACCCAATAATCCTTGAGTAAACGCACCACATGCATGAAGGGGCATTGAAGGAATTCCTTCCTTTTCGGCTGCTTTTTGCTGTAAATACACCTGACCAACCTGTGGGCCATTTCCGTGGGTTATAAGGAGCTGGTAGCCCCGTTCTACGAGGCTTACCAGCTGTTTTGCGGTAATTTTAATATTTTCCAATTGACTTTCGAAGGTGCCTTTTTGTCCGGGTTGAAGTATTGCATTACCGCCAAGTGCAATTACTACTCTCTTTTTAGTCATATTTTCCCTACTCCTCATGGAAGGCTACAATTCTGCAAATTGAAGACTCTCCACCCACAAATCTCCACGGGAAGCAGCCAATAACGGTTCTCTTATTCAAGAGCTTATCGATGTCTCCGCCCAAGTTCTCTGCATGAATAATTCCATAAGGGAAAAGTTTAATATGCATTAACTGGTAGTGGTTTGCGGGGAAGAATTCATCTAAACCTTTCCCGTATTTCTCTTTAAGATATGCATCCGCCTCTTTTGCCTGGTTGGGCATCCATTCTCTAATTTTCGTATTCATTGGATGGTCTGCAGAACCGCAGTCAACTCCGATCCATTTAATCTTCATTTTAATACACCATTCGGCGAATTCCATGGTTGGTCCCGGATGTTTAATCATATATTTAATTTCATCAGCATTTGGCTGGTCCCAGGCATAATGATGATAGCCTGTGTGAATTATTAAAATATCTCCTTCTCTGACATCCGCTCTTTCCATTATGTCTTTAGAAGTGTAAATTCCATAGTCTTCAGCTATATCGCTTACATCAACTACGACACCGGGTCCTACAAGAAAATCAAGAGGAAGACTTGCTATATCCCTTCCATTTGTGCAAAAATGTAGTTCGCCATCTAAATGGGTGCCCACATGGTTACTGGTAGTAATAAGCTGACCGTTGGCTCCATTTGGAGCAAGCCTTTTGAAAAATTTGATTTGCAGTGGTTCATAAGTGGGCCATGGTGGTGTAAGATGACTTAAAGGTTGTGTTAAATCATACATTTTTACTTTTTCTAAAAAACTCATTGTTATTTTACCTCCTCATAATTTAAATTGATAAATTTAGTATTTCCTACAAAACTTTTACTCAATGTTATACTCTTCAGCAAAGGCAATAAGCGCATCTTCAAAACATTTCATTGGGGGATTTACCAATCCTGCCCCTACCTGACCAATTCCCGGTTTTTTATGGGCTATTCCCGTGTTAATTATTGGTAATATTCCCGTTTCGATAACCTTTCTGATGTCTATGCCGGTTGGGGTTCCTTTAAAATCAAGGTATGGGATCCTGTAGGCATTGTTTTCAGTTAGCGTAATTTCGTACATGCTCTGGGTATAATTAATGGCATCCTTAACCGTACCGCCTACAAATTGTACAATTGCAGGTGCTGCGGCCATTGCAAAGCCACCAATACCTATTGTTTCAGAAATTACGCTGTCACCTATATCCGGATTTGCATCCTCAGGTCCGAAACCAGGGAAATAAAGACCTCTAATTTTTTCTGCAGGTGCGGTAAACCATTTATCTCCAAGCCCACTTACCCTGATGCCAAAATCCGTTCCATTCCTCGCCATTGTGTAAACCATCGTACTTCCTTTTATGCCCTTTGCAGAGTCTGCTGTAGCTTTGCATGCAGCCATTGATAAATTTAAGAAGAAATGGTCATTTCCGTTGATAAATTCAAATACCTTTGCCACATCTTCCTTTGGAAGACTGCTTTTAACAAGCCCGGGAGCAATTTGCCTTAAAAACAGAGATGTACCGGCTCTATTTCTGTTATGGCATTCATCTCCCATCATTAGAGCCTGAACCTGTAAGTTTTTTACATCGATTTCACCTACTATTGACAGAGCCTCTTTTAAGGCAGGACCGAGTACCTCTTCCATCCATTTCAATCTTTTTATGACATCTTCCCCGTAAGCGCCAAATCTTAATGCCTTTCCAAGACCTTCATTCAGGTTACAGTAAGCTTTGTTACCGTAGGTCTTATTTTCTACTATAAAAACCGGCATTGATGGTGATGTAACACCCGCCATCGGACCTACTGCATTATGGTGGTGGCAGGAATCAAAAATAATTTCTCCAGAGCTTGCCAGTTCTATAGCTTGATTTTCATCCTGTGCCAGTCCTTCATATATCAGAGCCCCGATTATAGCTCCCTTCAAGGGGCCTGACATCCTATCCCATGTAACCGGTGGACCGGCATGCAAAATTGTCTTAGGAGTCATGCCTGGAATTACATCTAAAGCCTTTCCGATACCTACAAGAACGGGTTGGCTGTTTAAAAATCTCTGAACCGCTTCTTGATTTGCTCTTTCAATGTCTACCAATTTGTTTTCCTCCTTTAAAACTTTATTTTAATTTCTTAAGTATGGATAATAGTTTTGTATTACCTCCTGCAGGAGGCCTGAATTCCACGTGGATTACCGGCACCTTCAAACTTTTTAAATCATCTCTGAAACCGGTTATTCCAATGTTTACAACCTTCAATTCCTTTTTAAAAAGTTCGTTAATCCTGGACAATAACGTCACCTCCTTGAATTTAATCCCCAACAATTGCCATGGCTATCTCTACTGCTCTTTTATTAGTAGTTGTCACTATCGCCCCGGCTCTTTCTAATTCTTCTTTCTGCTTTCTATAATCCTGTGGATCTTCGTAGGTTCCACAAAGAGAAATAACAAATATAATATTATTGCCTTTTTTCAAAGCAATTTCCCGTGCTTTTTGAATAGCAGGTACCAATTCCGAAGAAGGATCCTTATGAGCACCGTAACCCAAAACCACATCCAGTAAGATAACCGCTACTTCTTCGGATTCTGCTTCTTTTAAAATCCTCTCCACCCTCTGGGTATAATCTATCATGGGATGCGGTTTACCGCGGGTAAATTCATCATCCCCCATATCAATTACCGTATGCTGTATGCTTTGATCCTTTGAAGGAAGTTTCTCCTCTTCAGTTAAGGCAATGTTAGAATATACTCTCGGGAATCTCTTTTTCATTAAAACCATTGCCTCATCGCAAAGGCTTCCTCCCGAGTAAAGTCCCCTGATGTATTTTTGATTGGCACTAAGGCTCTTTTTAATTTTTTCTATATCGATTCTTACCTCTTCTTCATCAGGCAACTTTGCAATTTTCCCGTAGCATGCTTCGTAAGCTTTAAATGCAGTCTCTTCCAGTGTGGATGCAGTTTCCAATCCATATTTTTCAGCAAAGGACAAATCCGCACCAATAAAATGTACAATAACTTTTTTATCAGTATTTTTTATTTTCTCCAGGACCCTTTCCATTACTTCTTTTGCGGGTGGTTTTGAAATAAGAACTATACAATCGGTTTCATCATCTTCAATCAAGGCTTCTATTCCCATTGTCATCATTATTCCACCGACTTCAGCTTTTAAATCCCTGCCACCCGTACCTATTACCTGAGAAACCCCTCCTCCAAGTCTTGTAATTATTGAAGAAACCTCTTGTGTCCCTGTTCCGGAGGCTCCGACAATTCCAATTTTCCCCCGCTTAACTTTATTTGCAAAGGCCAAGGGAACCCCATTTATTATTGCCGTACCGCAGTCCGGCCCCATCATTAAAAGTCCTTTTTCCCGGGCAATATTCTTTAGTTTTATTTCATCCTCCAGAGAAACATTATCGCTGAAAAGCATTACATGAAGCCCGGCTTCTAAAGCTTTTTTCGCTTCTTCAGCTGCATATATACCGGGTACCGAGATTAATGCCACGTTTAAATCTGGAATCATCTGTAATGCCATTTCCAGACTCCTCGGGTTGTATTCACTTCCCTGAGCCTGAGTTCTTTTTGTTAACATTTCTTCTACTTTATTTTTAGCAACTTCAATACTTTGTTCATTTTCCGCCTTAATTGCAATTACTAAGTCATTAGGCGTAGCTTCCAGCACTTCGTCATTTATCATGTCTACATTTTTTAGGGTTTCTTTATTAAAATCCGTTGCCATTACAACTACAGCTTCTTTTATCCCTTCGATGTTTTTCACTTCTCTTGAAATTGTCATTAACATGACCGAATCAAAAAAGGAGTTCTTTTTAATCACTATTTCTTTTACCATTTTTCCCCGGAATACCGGATTACACCTCCTTGAATTTCTTAATGCCATCTATTATTCCTAAAGCCCAAAAGCATCCCGATGTAGCTCCGATTTTTAGCAATTTATGAAAATTATCTTCTATAGACCCGAGTTCATCAGGATGAAAAAGGCTTATAAGCAAATCAATGACCAGTTTGGGACCTCCAAACATTGCCGCTGTTTTTAGCATTTGATAGCTGACAATGTTGGTTTTATTTTTTGATTTCCTTATTAATTTCAGGTTTTCTTTAAATGCGCGAAAAATTTGCTTTTTTATTAAGAAAGACATAAAATTTTTTGCCATCATATAACCGCTTAAAAAATCATCAAAAGCCGGAGTAAGCCCCGGTCCCAAACCAATCATCGAAGACAATTCTTCTTCCTCTAAGTTTACGATTTTTTTTCTTACCGCCAAAGTTAAGTCATCGTATTTAGAAAGTTCTTCATTTGCTATCGATTCCAATAAAGATATCTTTGAAAGCAATGACTTTTTATCATAAGATAAATTTTTTTCATTTAAATGCTCAGAAAAATAGCAAAAAGGGTTAAAAATATTAATATCATAAACGTAAAAAAATGGGGTATTATTAAAAAACAAAATATCGTCATGAAAATGTACCGTGGATCCCTCAAAACTCAGCGGCAAGGTTTCAAAATTACCGGTAAAGCTAATAGATATATTATAAAAATTTAAAAAATCATCTTTTTTTACAATACCAATCAGTTCATTATCAAACAGAATGTTTATGGCATTTTTAAAAACACTGTGAATTTTACCTTTTTTCCTTGAACTTAAAATTCTCAGTGCTTTTTTTCCGGCAGATGCAGTAATATAAATCATATTAATTCTCCATTTCTTTGCTGAATAAGAAATTCGATATTGTCAAAGCTATTCCTTTGTTAAATTATCACAATAAATGTTCTAATTTTTTATTATTTGATTCATAAAAAATAATATAGCTTCTAATACTCCGCCTCCTACAGCTCTCGCTTTATCAGAAATGGTATAGCAATTTTCTACAATTCCAGTGGGATCCACATCTCCTATTTTTAAACCTTCATATACTTCAAATCCGTCCCGTATTACGCCCCTTAAAACACCATTTATCCTGGCTTTTACTTCTACATTGCCTATAACTGCCACTATCTCGCCGGTTTTTACCAGGCTACCTATATCTTTTAAAACCTTTATTTTGCCGGAGGCAGGGGCATAAAGCACTCTTTCCTGAGCGTAACCCATAATTTCTCCCGGTACTCCGGTATTGTCCTCAGCACTTCCACAATAAATAACCTTACCCAGATTATGTCCTCTTTTAGTTTCAATTACCGCATGGCAATCCTTCCCCGCCTCGAATCCTGGCCCTACCCCTATCACGATGTCTGCCATTTCCATTTTTGTACCCAGATTTTTTTTTGCAACAATTGCATCTACAAGAGCAAGGGGCTTAATGTAAGTTAAATATTTGAGTTCAGGGTCAATCAATACCGGAATTTTACCTTCTTCTGCTGCTAGCAGGGCCATCTCAGGATCCTTTGAAAAAATTGCCTTTACTCCTTCAATTTCTTTTTCTCCATCGTAAATTGCTTCGGAAAAGCAGACCTTTCTTCGAATTGAAGTTGGATGTTCTGTTTCAGTCATTATTACCTTAAATCCAGAAATAAATAAGCGGTAGGCTATACCGCTTGCGATATCCCCCGCTCCCCGGATTAAAATTTTTGTATTATTAATTTTATAAATGCTCATTCCGCTTCTCCTTCCAATTTCATAGAATTTCCAGTAGTATTATTTTTTACCTTTAAAATTTCCGCAAGAACACTAATAGCTATTTCTTCAGGTGTTTCAGCGCCCAAATCAAGACCTATAGGTGAATATATCCGGTTTAATTTTTCCTGCTCAATACCTTCTTTTTTCAATGCCTCAAGGGTTTCCTTGACCTTTTTCCTGCTGCCTATCATTCCTATATATTTGGCAGTTTTGTTAATCGCTATTTTTAGAGCTTCCCTATCAAAAAGATGCCCTCTTGTAGCAATTACAATAAAGGTATTGGGGTCAGTTGAATATCCTTCTAATGCTTTGGAAATATTATCAACAATTACTTCTGCCTCCGGAAATCTCTCCTTATTAGCCCATTCTTCTCTATCATCAATAATAACTATGTCAAAATGAAGATGTTTTGCAAAATTATATATAGCAAAATTAACATGTCCTCCACCAATTAAAATTAGTTTCGCCCTCTTTTTAAAAACTTCTATAAATACCTCAACTTCCCCGCCGCATATCATTGGTAGGGAATTTTCTTTTTTACTGTCTAAAACAAACTTTAATACTTTTGATCTCCCGTTTTTAATGCACTCTAATGATTCCATAATTACCTTTTTTTCGAGAATTCCACCACCCACAGTACCTTTAATACTTCCATCTTCAAAGATGATCATTTTTGAATTTTCATGTCTCGGTGCCGATCCTTCCGATTTAATAATTGTCGCAATCGCAAAGTTTTTACCTTCTCTGTCGGCATTTAAGGCTTCAGCAAAAATATTCATTTTAACCCTCCTAATTTGAATTAAATGTATCAATATCTATTAGAATTCCTTCATCCTTAACTTCGATAAATTTTACCTTTTCCTGATGATTTTTGATCACCTCTCTTGCTCCCATATCTTTAAATACCCTGCTCACCTCTTGTACATATTTAGTTGAAAATATCGGTGGGTGACCTTTTTTCCCCTGAAATGTTGGTATTATTATTTCCTTATGATTCGAAAATTCTTTTATTAAAGCATTTAAGGTTTCCTTTTTTATGTATGGCATATCCCCCAGAAGAATTGCAAATCCATCCGCATCCTTCGGTAGATTTTCAACACCCTTTTTTAATGTATACCCCATACCCAAATTCCAATTTTCATTGTAGACATGAGTAATATTATATATCTTTGATAATTCTTCACAGAAATCTTTTTCCTTCCCCGAAACAAGAATTATACCTTCAAAATCTGCCTCTTTAGCACTTTCGATAACCCACTGCAGCATTGGTTTCCCATCAATTGCTTTCGAAAGTTTATTACCTCCTGCTCTTTTACCTTCGCCACCTGCCAGAATTATCGCATAAATTTTCATGACTTACCTCCATTGTCCGTCATAAAAATATTTTTATCAAAAGAAGTAATGAGTATTTTTGCTAAAGATAAATTATCACTTCTTTTTTTAATTTCTTTTATAATTTTATTTGCCCAGCTTTGCCTATGGGGATTATCCGCTTTATTAAAGATAAGAATTTTTTCTGAGTCATCCGGTGAGGTTTTAAAAAGACCCTTTCCACTAATTATTAAATCGGCTACCATTTTTTCATCAATATTATCCCCTATTTTATAACCGAATTCTCTGCAGAAGTCTTCAGCCCTGTGGAATATTTGGTTGTCCAATTTTTCTCCCATACAGTCAAGTCCCACTATACCTATTACTTTTGTAGTAAGTTCGGGAATAACAGGTTCATAATATGCATGAAACTTTATCGGCTTTCTTTTAGAGCCATCCGCTTCAATTAGGATATAATCAAATATGTTTTTTTCAAAAATTTTATTATAAAAACTCTTATCTAAACCTTCAAGTTTATTTTCTTCCACAATTCGTTTACCCGTTATTACAATTAAATTTTTTTCCGCTTTGATTTTATCCAAAATCTCTTCTTTTTCACCCAATATTAGTTTAAAATCTCTCTCGGGCCCAGGCAAATAAATTTTTGTAGTTGTGCTTAACAACACTTTTTTTTCCACCTTTGAAAGCTCAAGAGCAAGATTAAAAAGTAAAGTGGTTTTTCCCCCTCCGCCTACCGCCGAAATCATTTCTTTTTCTTTTAAATCAAGTATTTCAGTTATAATCATAAGACCTCCTGAAAGATTATAAAAGGGCGGTTTTTACCCGCCCTGTTTTTTTCACTCCGCAGATTCTTCACTTCTCGGTAGGATTTGATTTAAAATAATCCCTACCAGTGCAGCAAGACCCATGCCGCCCATTTTGAAAGATCCGATATTTATTACTGCTCCACCGATACCCAGCACCAGGATTACACTCGCGATTATTAGATTTCTCGGCTGTTTAAAATCCACCTGGTTTTCTACCACGGTTCTTACACCGATACTTGCTATCATACCGAACAACACTATTGAAATTCCACCAATTACCGGTTCGGGGATGGTCCTTATAGCCGCTCCTACCTTTTGAATAAAGGATAGGAGTATAGCCATACATGCAGCAATTCTCATAACCTCAGGTTTCCATACCCTCGTTAAAGCAAGTACACCGGTGTTCTCGGAATAAGTAGTGTTTGCAGGCCCGCCGAAAAGTCCTGCAAGAGCTGTACCTATACCATCACCGATCATCGTCCTGTGAAGCCCGGGGTCTTTAATAAAATCTTCTTCTACCGTTGCACTTACAGCAAGTACGTCACCTACATGCTCTACCATAGTAGCTACCGCCACGGGAGCAATTAAACCAATAGCAGCGGCATTAAAGACCGGCCATGTGAATTTCGGAACGGCAATCCATGGAGCCTGGAGAACCGGTTCGAAGTTAATAATTCCAGCAATAGCCGAAACAATATAACCAACTATTAAGCTTATTATAACAGGAACAAGCTTGATAAAACCTTTGGCGTAAATATTAATAATTATGGCGGTTAGAAGCACTATGAAAGCTATTATCCAGTTTTTGCTTGCGCTCCCAATGGCTACTGGAGCAAGGGTTAATCCTATAACCATTATAATAGGACCGGTAATTACCGGAGGAAGCAATTTTTCAATAAAGCTTGGACCCAAGAAATAAACAAAGGCAGCCATTACACAGTATAAAAGACCGGCTACAATGATTCCTCCTTGAGCTGCAGGTATACCGTATTGTTTTACCACCAGAGCAACGGGGGCAATAAATGCAAAGGATGAACCTAAAAATACCGGAACCTTTCTTTTAGTTACGAGATGAAACCATAATGTCCCTATACCTGCTGTAAAAAGTGCTACACCGACATCAAGGCCGGTCAAAAGAGGCACCAGTACCGTGGCTCCGAACATGGTAAAAGTATGCTGGATACCCAGTATTAATAGCTGGTGAAAGGGTAAATAATCCCCTGCCCTTACAGGGCCACGAATTTGTCCATTTTTTGTTGCCATTTAACACCCTCCTAATAATATTTTTTGATATTAACTGCTAAAAATTATCAACCCCCTTAAAAAATTTATTTAATGGTTATTTTTAAAATATTGTTTTTTTGTGATACTTTTTATACTTTTCTATTTATACTATTCTTTTTTAAATTTAACTTACCTTTGTTTTATCTTTACAAATATGAGATAATTTATATGTTGCATGAATATAAAAATAGGTTTTATTATATTTTACTATAAATATTACTATTTAAAAACCGCTTTTAGGACATGAAACCTAAAAGCGGTTTTCATCTGCAAATAAATTTATTTTGTTTTAGGTAAAATTTGATTCAAGATAACACCTACTATCGCTGCTAATCCCATTCCACCCAGTTCAAGCCCATTCCCAATTGTAATAACAGCATCTCCAATTCCCAATACCAAAATAACGCTGGCAATTATCAAGTTTCTTGAATCGGTAAAATCAATATCATTTTCTACTACGGTCCTTACTCCTATGCTTGCAATCATTCCGAACAAAACTATTGAAATTCCGCCAATTACCGCATTCGGTATGGTGCTAATCGCTGCGCTAAGTTTCTGAATAAAGGATAGAATTATAGCAAATACAGATGCAACCCACATTACCTGTGGTTTCCATACCTTGGTAAGTGCAAGAACTCCCGTGTTTTCCGAATACGTTGTTTTAGGAGGCCCTCCAAAAAATGCGGAAATAATCGTGCTGGTACCATCTGCAAACATACATTTGTGGATTCCCGGATTTTTTATAAAATCTTCTTCCACCGTTGCGCCAATTGCCAAAATATCACCTACTAATTCTACTATAGGTGCTATTGCTGCGGGTGCAATTATTGCAATTGCAGCAGGATTATATTTTGGAAGCGTGATAGTGGGAAATGAAAACCATTTCGCATTATATATTGGATTTAGATCAACAACCCCCATTAACAAAGAAACAAAATACCCCACTGCCAGTCCGATAATAACGGGAATTAACTTAATCATTCCCTTGCCAAAAATATTTACGATAATAACCGTAATCAAAACAATGAAGGCTATCGCCCAGTTGGTGCTGGCATTTTGTATTGCAACAGGAGCTAAGGACAATCCAATCACCATAATAATTGGACCAGTTACGATAGGAGGAAATATTTTTTCAATAAATTCAGGTCCGAGCTTATAAATAAAAAATGACATTATCACATATAAAAGACCAGCTGCGATTATACCGCTGAGAGAATCTGCAACACCATATTTTTGTACGGTTAATGCTAAAGGAGCAATGAAGGCGAAGGATGACCCGAGAAATACGGGCACCCTTCCCTTGGTTATAAAATGAAACCATAACGTGCTTATTCCGGCGGTTAAAAGTGAAACTCCCACATCAAAACCCGTTAAAATAGGAACTAACACGGTCGCACCGAACATGGTAAAAGTGTGCTGCAACCCTAAAATCAGCAGTTGATACAAGGGTAGATAATCTCCTGCTCTAATTGGGCCCCTTTCAACTGCTATGACTTTTTTTTCAACAATTGCCATTTACTTTCCTCCTATTTTATTGATTAGATGTATTAATTTATATTAATTTAATCCCGCTTCTTTTAGAGCTTTCCAAATTCTTTCTGAGGTGAGAGGCTGATCGTTGATATTTACCCCAATTGCATCATATATAGCATTAGCAATTGCGGCGTTAACGCTGATCATCGGATGTTCCGCAACACCTCTTGCTCCGTAAGGACCATCTAACTGCGGGGTTTCTACAAAATCGGTCACTATTTCGTCCGGAATATCCTTTGCTGTTGGTATTTTATAATCGGTAAAGGAATTATTTAATAATTTTCCTTCTTTATTGTAGATATAACCTTCAAATAACCCAGTTCCTATTCCCTGAACAACGCCGCCTTTTACCTGCCCTTCAGCCAAAAGTTTATTTATTACCTTGCCAACGTCAAATGTGGATGCAATCTTCTTTATTCTCAAGTCTCCCGTTTTAATATCGATCTCAACTTCTACCCCATGAGCACCATAGGTCCAGTCAATTGCAGGTAAGCCTTGACCTGTTTCGGGATCCAAAATTGTCAAACCTTGAGCAATATATTTGCCTCTTCCTATAATAGGTCCTCCGATTGCATTTCCGTTTGGATATACGTAGCCAAGGGCTAATTCTTTATAAGTTACGTATTCATCGGGATTATGTTTAATATAGACCCTTTCATCGCCTATCTCTAATTCATCCTTAGGTGCTCTTAAGACAGCAGAGGCAACTTCCTTCATCTGCTCGATCATATCATTGCATGCTCTAATTACCGCATTTCCACCCATAAACAGGAATCGACTCGCGACCGTTTGCCAGTCATAGGGATCGGTCTTGGTATCGCAATCCCAAACCATAATTATCTTTTCTACGGGCATTTTCAACGTATCCGCTGCAATTTGAGCAAGAGCGGTATAAGTTCCCTGTCCCATATCGGTTCCGCTAACAGAAATACTTACTGTACCATCATCATTAAATTTTGCAACAGCCGAGCAAGAGGTAAAAGTAGGCATGGCAGGCGCTTTATGCAATACAGCCAACCCTTTACCGGTTATCTTTCCGTTAGCTATTTCAGCTTTTCTTTCTTCATCAGTCTTCCTTTTACTCCAGCCTATCTCCTTGGCAACAGATTCCAAACATTTATCTACCCTACCCGTATTTTCTCTTATTTTTTCACCGGTAATTGTAATTGAACCCGGCTTTAAAACATTTTTCATTCTGAATTCATAGGGATCCATTCCGATCTCATGAGCCACCATATCCATCTGTCTCTCAATAGCCCACATGAACTCTACATGACCGAATCCGCGATAAGCAGTTCCGAATACATGATTGGTATAAATTGTATAAGAATCTAACTTTACATTTTCTATGTCGTAAGGACCGGCTCCGGAGTATCCAGCTGCCCTGCCGATATTTACTCCATAGTCAGCATAGGCACCGGCATCCCAGTAATAGGTTATTTCCTGTGCTAAAATTCTACCCTCTTTGGAAACACCTGTTTTTATTCTTGCTACCAGAGCCTGACGGCAGGGAAGTGTATTAAACTCTTCTTCCCTTTTAGCTACTAATTTTACAGGTCTTCCTCCCGCTTTTTTGGAAAGAAGTGCTGTAAGAGGTTCTAAATGGATTCCGGCCTTGCCTCCAAACCCTCCTCCGAGGTACGGTACCTCTACTTCAATCCTGGCATGGGGTATTCCCAAGGTAACGCTCATTAAATTTCTTACCGCAAAAGGAGATTGGGCGGAGGTATAAACTTTTATCCTATCATTGGGTAGCCATTCAGCAATTACAACATGGGTTTCCATCGGAACATGCGCTACCTGTGGCATCCTGAATTCGTTTTCAATTATCTTATAGGATTCTTTAAATCCTTTCTCTACATCGCCTTTTCTCAGTTTATGATGGTTGGCAATATTTGTACCGGGTACAGGATGAAATACACCTTTCATGAATTCATACGATCCTAACTCTTCATGGACGAGAGGTGCGTCCTTCTTTATAGCTTCCACAGGATCGAACACGGTAGGCAGTAATTCGTATTCCACTTCAATAAGGGAAATTGCCTGTTCTGCAATTTCTTCACTTACCGCGGCTACCGCTGCCACAGGTTCTCCCTGGTACCTTACCTTGCCTTTCGCAAGAATATCTTTATCTCTAAGGTAAAGACCCTGCTTGTAATTCAATTCTTCGCCGGTAAGAACCGCCTTTACTCCCGGCAACTCCTTTGCCCTGCTTACATCAATTCTCTTAATTTTGGCATGGGCATGGGGGCTCAAAAGCATTTTTGCATATAGCATACCGGGAAGCATTAAATCATTCACATATTTTGCTATTCCGGTAACCTTTTCAAAGCTTTCTACCCTTGGAATTCCCTTACCAATATAGCTCATTGTTCAATCCTCCCTTCAGCAACATCCTTAATGGCATCTATAATCGGGAAATAGCCGGTACAACGGCATAAATTACCGGCAATTGCTTCCTTAATCTCCTCTTCGGAGGGATTTGGATTTCTATCGAGTAAAGCTTTTGCCGACATTATCATACCGGGGGTACAAAAACCGCACTGAAAAGCCTGATGTTTTATGAACGCTTTTTGAATCTTTGATAATTCGCTGTCCTTAGCAATTCCTTCTATTGTGATTATCTCTGCACCATCGGCTTCTACAGCAAGAACCAAACAGGAATTAACCGCTTTTCCGTTCATTATCACCGTGCATGCACCGCATTCTCCCGCCCCACAACCTTCTTTGGTTCCTGTTAAAAATAAATCTTCTCTCAAAAACTGAAGAAGGGTTTTGTTTTCTTTCACATTAACCGTATATTTCTCTCCGTTTACGGTAACGGTAATTTCCTTCACCTTTTTCACCCCTATCTACATAATTTCATTAACAATCTTCTCAACAAAAACTTCAAGCATTGCACGCCTGTATTCAGCTGTAGCCCTTATATCGGTAATTGGATTTACTTCACTTAATATTTTTTCTTTGCTAACTTTGATGGCTTCCTCTTTACAAAGGCCTTTAACGTCTACTTCTATGAGCTTTGGAGTTATAGCACATGCTCCTATGCCGAAGTACAAATAATCATCCATCCTGTATCCTGCCACTCCTACGATTGACAGGTCATGCCCTTTTATCCTGGATTTTTTGTAATACTTACCTTGCCCATCACTTACGGGTATAGATATCCCTACCAATATTTCGTCTTGTTTTAAGACAGTCTTTTTTACACCTACGAAAAAGTCTTTTAAAGGAAGTTCCTTTATTCCTTCCTTTCCGTAAATAACCGCTTTCGCCTGTAAGACCAACAACGGTGACGCCATATCCGCAGCCGGAGAAGCATTGCAAAGATTTCCTCCAACCGTAGCTCTGTTCCTGACTTGATAGGAGGCCAAAACGCTACCGGCCTCTTTAAGAATTGGGTATTTTTTTTCAATCTTTTCATCTTCAACTATTTCGTTTATGGTAACGGTAGCTCCGATAAAAAGTTTGTCATTTTCTACCCTAATTCCTTTTAAATCTTCAATACCTTTAATATCAACGAGAACTTCAGGCGAAATAACCTTGTTCCTCATATTGACCAGCAAATCTGTTCCACCCGCTAATACTTTACTGCCCGGCACGCTCAATACGTTTACCGCTTCTTCCTTACTCTTCGGCTTAATATACTCAACAGCTTTTATCAAAATAGCCCTCCTCCCGCTACTTTTTTAGTACATAATAATTTCTTCAATCATTTTTATTCTATAAAAATGTCACAATACCTTTAGTAATTATATACAAATATTAAACTTACAATTTATATTTAAAATTAAACTAAAATCGAAAATTTAATATTTGTGAATAAAATCTCATTTAAATATTTTTTATAAAATTACCAATCCAAACAATCCACTCAAAATTATTACAAGTCCAGGATGAATTTTAAAATATAAACTTAAAAACGACAGAATTAAAATTAGTACACCGTTTAACCCCCATTTGGCTGATTTTGCCATTTCCATAGCAAAGGCAAGGAGAAGTCCAATCGTTCCAAATTTAATGCCTGTTAAAAAGGTCTTAAAGCCCGAATTTACCGATAACTTATTAAAAACCGAATACAATAACATTACTCCTATTACAGGAGGGAGTAAAATACCTAAATTTGCCGCAAGAACCCCCAAAATTCCCGCTTCTTTATAACCGGTATAAGTAGCAAACTTCATAGAAATAGCTCCCGGAATTCCCTGGGTAATACCCAATATCTCCAAAAACTCATCTTTTGTAAGCCAGTGGTAATTAAAAACCACTTCCCTTTCAATCAGGGGTATTAAAGTATATCCTCCTCCTATGCTTAGAGCTCCTACCCTGAAAAAAGCAATGAATAAAACAATAATGTTTTTCATACTTACCTCCATTTTTAATAATTTTTAGTTATTTTTTACTTAACCATCCATCTTTAGTAAAACACAACCATTGATGAAAATAGATTTTGAGTTTCAAAAAAGTTTAAGACGAAACCTATGAACACCTCCGCAAAATAGAAGAAAATATTAATTCTGAACTTGAGAAATTCAAAAGGCAAATTGAGCAGTTAGATGAAATTCCTTGTATAAATAAAACGGCTGCAGCAATAATAGCTGAAATTGGTTTAAAGATATGAGCAAATTTAAAACTGCAGAACATATTTGCGCGTGGGCAGTATTAAGTGCCGCAATAATGAAAGTGCAGGAAAAAAAGTATAATGTTATTCTATTTTCTTGCTATTAAAAAATTTTTTTACTTACGAAGATTTTTTTTCCAAAACATTTTTATATATTCCATTTTGTATTGTTTGACCTAATATATTTGCTAAAACTCCTCCCATACCACCTGATAAGGCTGATATTATTAATGTTATATATAAAGCTCCGGCATTTTTACCGAAAAATAATAAAAATGAAAAAACTGCACCACTTACATTTGCTAAAGCAGCTGCTAATATATCAACTAAAATACTATTTTTATACTTATTTCCACTTATCAAAATAATTTCTGCAGCAATACCCGGGGGTAGATAAGTTAATGCTTTTAATATGAATATTTTATTTAATAAAACAGCAAGAACAGCTTGCAAGACACAAAGTAAAATTATAGAGAACGGCTTATTAATTAATTTAAATGTGAAAATCAGCCAAAACATGTAATAAAATCCACCAATTACTCCTGCAGGAACGTGTAATGACGTGGTAACTAAAGATGAAAAAGATGTTATTATCGGTTTTGTTACAATAGAAATAACCGCAATTAACGATACTAATTTTTGATCCATAAGCGTAAAATTTTTTATCCCCATTTTTATTCCTCCCTATTTTTTATTATGATAATTTTACTTTTTCTAATATTTGGTAAATAATATCCACTTTCTTTTTTAATTAATATCTTATCTACAATATTTTCAACTAATTTCCATACATCTCCCCCATAATAGTAATAAATAAATTTTTTCAATTCTTGTTGATTGGTAAAAGGTTGTCCAAACTCACATTCATGATCTATTGCTATAAATTCTATTTTTTGTTTTAATAAAAAACTTATATATTCTTTTGCTGTATCCTTAATTTCCTTTTTAAATTCAGATATAAAATTATTTAAACAAAACGTGTTCGTTTTATTATCTTCAGGGAGTATCATTATTAAAAATTTTTTAGTCATTAACATTAACTTTTCTAACTCTTCATAAATACAACCCATATAACACATAAAAATTGCATCAAATTTTTCTATATCTATATTTAAATTTCTCCAGTCTCCGATAAATGTATAGAGATTATTAATATTATTTTTCTTGCATTTTTCTTTGAGATAGTTTATGACTTCTTCACTAATATCAATCGCATATACCTGTTTTACAATTTTAGATAATTCGATAGACAGTCTGCCCGTACCACACCCTATATCTAATACAGTATCACATTCTCTAATATAATTTTTAGTCAAGTTTACAATGTCTTTATAAAACCTTGTATGTTCAGCAGCTTCTTCAAACCATCTTATACTTTCACTATTCCAATCAAACACTTGTTAGCACTTCCCTTAGGTCTTTCAAAATTTTTTCGAATTCTTCTTCTCTATTATCTTTTGTAATCTCATATATAACAACATCTTCTCTATTTTTTATTTTTTTTATAAAAGGAAGGGGTATTGGCTTTATTACACCAAATACAACCTTTTCTGAAGACAAACATTCATTTATCATTTTTTGAAAATTACATGCAGAAGCCTCAAAAAACCCAATTTCATCCATTACTATAACTTTAGATTCGTCATATAAAGATTTTCTCAGCAATTCTACTCCATATGTTTCAAAAGTTTGTAGTTGAGCCATCCATTTCCTTTTATCTATTTTCTTTGCTATAAATTGTGGTTCTTCTTTACAGTCTACATTACTTGCTGAATTTATAGTAAAGGCTACAACTTCTCCTAAAGAATTAAAAAAAGGTTTTGTTTTAAATCCGCTAATTTCTAATTCAATTTTATTAATTACCTTATCAATAATTGTACTTTTGCCTACCCGTCTTTTCCCTGTAATAAATATATTTTTTTTTCTATTCAACACTATTTTACACCTCTTACGCCCAGAGCTAGATTTGTTAAATAAAAATTACCTGCAAAAATAGCAATTGGGATACCTGCACACTTCACATCCCTGACATAATCCTCCAAGCCCCATTTTTATAAAATCTTCTTTCTTTAGCCTCTCACCAATGAAAATGCGGGGTAAAATAGCATCCAGTATTGTGGTTCTGTGATACATAGCACATCCGGGGACCCCCAGTAAAGCACTATTCCCTCTATAAGCCAGCATAAACATATTCCCAGGTTGAACGGGCGCTCCGTAAGTTACTACATGTTCAGAGCATTCTTTTATTGCCTTTGGCGTAAGGTCGTCCGCATCCACCGACATACCCCCCGTTAAAATCACCACTTCTGCATTTTTTTCGAGCATCTCATTGATTCCCTTAATAATTAAATTGACATCATCCGGACAAAAGATCTGTCCCAAAAATTCCGCACCGAAATATTCGAGCTTTTTTATCATTATAGGGCCAAATCTATCTTTAATCCGTCCTTTATATACTTCACTTCCGGTTGTTATTATGCCGGCTTTCATTTTCCTGTAAGGTTTCACATTGAAAATTTTTCTTTCACTGCATATCATTTCAACTTTTTTAATAATCTCTTCATCAATTACAAGCGGAATTACCCGGGCCCCGGCAATTTTTTGCCCTTCTTCAACGGTAAAATTATCGGGTAAGGAAGCTACAGTTACCAGGTCAACAGAATTAATCTCATATAGTAATTCCTGATCTACTTTTAATAATCCTTTTATTGCAGATTTTAAAGAAGACTTTCCTTCGTAAGGTTCATCAAAAACAACATTTTCTCCGGAAACAGACCTTGCAATCCTTATTGCCGCCTCATCTTCATGAATTTCGCCTTCCCTCGCTTCCCAGACATAGACATGTTCCTTACCGAGTTTAAGCAATTCCTGGATGTCTTCTTCTTTAATAATATGCCCTTTTTTAAATGCCCTTCCTTTAAACTCTCCGGGCACTATCTTTGTGACATCCTGACATAATATCATTCCCACTGCTTTTTCCACAGGTAATATTTTCATTCTAAGCACTCCTTTTTTCGCTATATTTTTAAAAGTATAACGATATCATAAAAAAACAATTATGCAGTTTAATATTTTATAATTGCGGATACTTTAAATCTATATAATTTTATCATAATAGTTATTTTTTTAGTTTATAACCCAAATATAAAATATTTTTATTACTTAATAATATAATTAATTAAAAATTTCATTAAAAATACTACACAAAGAATTGTCCACTTTTTCTCTGAATTCCTCATATTTTTTCATTAAAGCCTTTGCTTCATCCGTAACCTCCGATCCTCCCCCGTTTTCTCCTCCTGCTTTACTAACAACAAGTTTTATTCCCAGTCTCTTTTCAATGGTATTTAATAAATTCCATGCCTGAGAGTAAGACATATTCATTTCCTTTGCAGCCTTTGACAGCGATCCATTTTTTTCGATATTCTTCAATAATTCTAAAGGGCCGTCCCCAAAGGCCTTTCCATTTCTATCAAGCCAGATCTTGTATCTTAATTCAAATTTGATGTCCATAGTAACACCCCATTATTATATTCTACACCGATCTTTATTTTCCCTTTTTTAATAATAAAGGAGTGGCACAATAAAAGCCACTCCTTAAAATTATTTTAATTTATTATTTAACTACTACTTTGTGTTTATCATCAATCCCCAATAATTCGAAAATCTTATTTACAACAGGAACCATTATCGCCGCCACTATTATACCCTGAAGCGGCGGTATACCAATATTGTAAGTATTCCCCACCCAGGCTGAAAAAGTTCCTAATAAATAGGCTATTAAATTTGCGATTCTTAAACCCTTAAAATTAACCGTATCCAGCTTGGGCAATTTTGTCTTCCAAACAAAGAAGTAATCTCCAATTATTGTACCCCCTAAGGGTGGTATGAAAATTCCAAGAAGGACGAGCCAGGGAATAAAATAATTGTAAATCCTGGTAGCAGCTAAAACAGTTGCAATTAGAACTCCGCCAATGACGAAAGGTTTTTTATTGGGATTATTGAACATTTCCGAACCTGCTACCCCAAAGGCGTAAGCTGCAGCGTCATTGGTTGTCCAAATATTTATTGTCAATATTACAAGAGCCCAGAATATAATACCCATCTGTAAAAATACCTCTACCAGGTCAGGCTGCTGAAAAGCGATAGCACCTATTCCACCCGCAAAAATCATGAGACCGTTTCCTATAAAAAACGCCAGCATTGCAGCAAAAAAGCTAACACCCGCTCCTTTGGCAAATCTGGACCAGTTGGTTACCTGCGTACCCCCTGAAGCGAAGGTTCCTACTATTACCGTTAACGCAGTGGTGATGTTCATGTTAGAAGCCGGTTTTATCTGCGAGAGTGCCGCCCAGGAACCAGCTTTTTGAATGCCTAAGATTGGGGTCCAAACCGCCAGAATTAATATTAGAGGAATTGCTATATATGAAACTATTTCCATTCCTTTAAATCCGTATACTGCTGTTATTCCCATGACGATCGACCAAAATATTGCCCAAAAAATATAGCTGGATTCGTTCATATTAAGTGCCTTCACGAAGAGTTCCGCCACATAAGCTGCGGAAACAGCGTACCATCCGAGCTGGGTTCCGCCAAGCAGTATATCCGCCCATTTTGCGCCTGCCGTTCCAAGGGCATATCTGGCAAGTAAGACCGAGGTCAGGCCCGTTTTAGTCCCTATAACAGACATTATTGCCACATAAAGTCCTAAAATTAAATTTCCCAGGATCATGATTTTAATAAAATCATTTAGCCCGTAATTTGCCGCAACTTTTCCTCCGGCTATCATCGTGGGACTGAAAAAAGTAAATCCCAGGAGTACTGCCGATAATGATAAAAGACCAACGCGAGCATTTTCAGGTACGTGATCCAGCGGAAAATCCCTATCATGATTTTCCATTATGATTCCTCCTTTCATAATATGAAATAATTTTTGAATATAATGAAATTATTATATTATATTCTCCTTCCTTTTCATTTTTCCTCTTTTTAAAACTTATAAAATCTATACAATTTACTTTAAATTTTTTTGTTGCAAAATAATAATAATTTTTTAAAAAAGGATTTTTTAGCTTTTAGTAGAATTATTGTTTGTTATAATAAATTACGAGGTGAAGATAATGCAAAATAATAACGGAGTAATAAAATCGGTACAAAAAGCAATCCACATATTTAAGGTTTTGATGAATTCAGAAGGAGAACTCAGCATCTCCGAAATTGAAAAATTGACCGGTTATAATGCCAGTACCATACACCATATTTTAAAAACAATGCTGGAAGAAGGTATTATAAGCCAGAATAAAGCAAACAAAAAATATGAGCTCGGTCCGGAGATTTTCGGAGTCCTTGTAAGGCAAAAATTATATGAAAGGTTTTTTTCAAAGGCCTATCCTTTTTTAGAAAAATGTGCGGAAGTCACAGGAGAAACCACAAATATATTTATAAGGGATGAAGAAGAAGCGGTATGTATAAAAGGTTATGAATCCAAGCAGACATTGAGAGCATACTTGATGATAGGAAGAAGAATCCCCCTTACCTGTACTGCTGTTGGTAAAATATTTTTAGCTTATATGAATTCAAATGATTTAAAAATTTTTTTGCAAATAAACGGATTAAAAAAGTATACTCCTTACACTATTACCGATGAGAAATTATTTTATGAAGAATTAAAGGCTACTATAAAGAGAGGATACTCCATTGAAAAAGAAGAATTCGAAGAAATGATTACAGCAATAGGTGCACCTATTCTCGATAATAAAGGCAATGTCATAGCTGCCATTTCTACCATAGTTCCTTCAGTACGAGCAGACGAAAAAAGAATTCAAGAACTGGGGTATATAGTAAAGCAAACTGCTGCTGAAATTTCAGAAACGCTTTACAATGTTTTTTACTAAATCTTTTTCAAAAAAAAGCATAAAACTAAGCCCATCTTATTTAGATGGGCTTTTGTTATATTTATACAATTCGAAATATTAATCTTTGTGTAATATTTAATTTTTATTTAACCAAATTTCAGAAGGATTTTTGCAAAAATTAACGAATCTATTAAATAGTTTCTTAATATAAAATAATTTTTTCATAATATGAAAGGAGATGTCTGCAATGGATTTAATTATTAGAAACGCAAAATTAAGAGACAAGCAAATTCTAATGGACATTGCAATTAAAGATGAAAAAATAGTTGATATTGGGCCCAATTTAAACTACTCTGCTAAAAATGAAATTGATGCAAAAGGAAAACTAACCATCCCTGCTTTTATCGACCCTCACATACATTTAGACAAGGTAAATATTGTGGATGTGGTGAGACCCAATAAATCCGGTACTTTGATGGAAGCTATTGAAATCATTTGGGAGAAAAAAGCAAATTATACGACTGATGATATTGTAAAAAGAGCAAAAGAAGTTGTGGAAATGGCGGTAAAAAATGGCACCACAAGAATTAGAACACACGTAGATGTTGACACCATCGGTGGCTTAAAACCGTTAGAAGGGGTTCTTGAATTGAAGCGTAAATGTGAGCACCTTGTTGATATACAAATTGTGGCATTCCCTCAAGAAGGTATAATAAAAAACCCGGGATGTGAAGAATTATTAAGGGAAGCCATGAGAATGGGGGCTGATTTAATTGGAGGAATGCCAGCAAATGAATTCTCTCCCGAAGACAGTAGAAAACACGTAAAGATAGTATTCGATATCGCTGAGGAATTTGATGCCGATATCGATATGCATGTGGATGAAACTGATGACCCCTTTTACAGAACCTTAGAAATGGTAGCAGATGAAACCATAAAACGGAGCTATTTCAAAAGAGTGACCGCTGGTCACACATGTGCACTGGCAGCCTATGACGACCATTATGCTGAATACGTCATGGAAAAGGTAAAAAAAGCAGAAATAAATATGATTACAAACCCCGCAACCAATCTAATGCTTCAGGGAAGATTGGATAAACAACCAAAACGCAGAGGAATCACAAGGGTTAAGGAACTGATTGAAAGGGGCATAAACGTTAGTTTCGGGCAAGATTGTATTAAAGACACTTTTTACCCCTTTGGAAGTGCGGACCTTTTACAGGTGGCTTTAATTACCGCTCATGCCGCCCACATGAGCTTACCCCACGAAATTGAAGAAGTGTTTAACATGCCAACCTATAATGCTGCTAAAATTTTAAGACTAAGCGATTACGGACTGGAAGCCGGTAAAAGAGCCGATATTGTTGTAATTGATGCAGAAAATATCAAAGATGCTATAAGGCTTACCCCTCCTCGCCTTTTTGTTATAAGAAAGGGTAAGATTATTGCAAAAACCGAAATGAGGTCGGAAATTCTTGTATAGTGAAGGAGGAATACTATGGAATTTTCTTATATTGGCAAAAATTATAAGCGGGTTGATGGTTTCGAGAAAGTTACCGGAAATGCAATTTTTACCGATGATATGAAATTTCCCGGAATGTTATTTGCCAAAGTGCTCCGCTCACCTATAGCTCATGGAAAAATTTTAAAAATAGATATATCAAATGCATTAAAAATAAAAGGAGTCGTCAAGATAGTTACTGGCAAAGATTTAGATGTAAAAAGAGTAGGAGCATGTATCCAGGATCAATACCCCATCGCAAAAGACAAAGTAAGGTATGCCGGCGAACCCGTTGCATGTGTTATAGCTACTTCAAAATACGCTGCAGAAGAAGCAGTTAAAGAGATAAAAGTTGAATATGAAGAATTCCCCTTTGTAATTTACCCGCAGGAGGCTATAAAAGAAAATTCTCCGGTTATTCACGAAAACGTATTTGAATATGAAAGAGCAGGGTTTATTAAACCAGAAGGTAAAAATTGTTTTCATCATTTTAAAATAAGTCGGGGTAATATAGAAAATACTTTTAAAACCGCATATAAAATTATAGCTGGTGAATACTGGGTACCTTACGTACACCACGTCCAGTTAGAACCCCACTGTGCTATTGCTTTATACGGTTATGATAATACCTTTACGATCTATACAAGCTCTCAGGCTCCTTTTGTGGTACAAAATATAGTATCTAAAATTCATTCCTTACCCTTATCCAATGTAAGGGTTATCGTCCCGTATGTCGGCGGTGGTTTTGGAGGAAAATCCGATGTAACCATAGAACCTCTTATATCATGCTTAGCTAAAATGGTACCGGGACGATATATAAAACTTTCCCTTACAAGGGAAGAGATGTTTGAAGGTACAAATGTCGGAAGAGGTGTCTTTGCAAAATACGAAACGGCGGTATCACGAGAAGGCAAAATACTCGGATTAAAAGCACAAATTCTTCTTGGTGCCGGTGGTTATGCCGATTATGCGGTTAATATTGTGAACGGTATAGGTATGTCCGCCACCGGTCCTTATGAAATAGATAATTTACAAATTGACGTGTACGGAGTATATACAAATACTCCACCCACTGGAGCTTTCAGAGGTTATGGTCATCCCGAAGCCCACTTTGCCTGTGAACTCCAAATGGAAAAAATCGCACGGGAATTGAAAATTGATCCGGTGGAATTTAGATTGAAAAATATTTTGGGGCCGGGAAAAAAGAACGCAATTGGACAGGTAATGAATGAAAACTCCGGCAAATTCGATTTGTGTGTAAAAAAAGTAGCTGAAGAAATTTTTAAAGAACCCAGGGAAGAAAATAAAGAATTACTGATCGGCAGAGGAATAGCGGCTTATATGAAGACTCCAATTATGCCAAATAATGCCCAATCCGGGGCGGTAATGAAATTAAATGAAGATAAAAGTATTACTTTATACGTTGGCGCAATAGAGATGGGACAGGGAACCTATACTGCTCTTTCTCAAATTGCTGCAGAAGCTTTAAACTTTCCCGTTGAAAAAATAAAGATAGTAAAACAAGTGGACACTTCTTTTTCTCCATATGAATGGCAAACCGTGGCAAGTCATACCACATGGGGAGTAGGAAATGCGATATTAATTGCTGCTAAGGACTTATCGTCTAAAATAAAAAAAGCCGGATCAAGAATATTAAAGATACCCGAAAAGGAAGTGGATTTCAATTCAGATTATGTCTTTTCAAAAATTAACCCCGTCCTCAAAGTGGAACTGGAAAAAATAGCTTCCGGGTATGTCGACGAAAAAGGCTCTGCTATCACCTCCCCCCTGATAGGCGAAGGTAGCTTTGTTCCTTCAGGGCTTGAATTTTTAGATCCCGAAACCGGTCAAGGTAATGCTGCTGCTGACTGGACCTGCGGTTGTGTAGGGGTAGAAGTGGAAATAGATAAAAATACGGGAAGATACCACATCAGAAAACTGGTAAACGCTATTGATGCAGGAAAGATCATTAATCCAAAAATTGCACGGGACCAGGTAATAGGAGCCATGATACAAGCCCTGGGAGCAACGATTTCGGAAGTTCTGGTATTTTCCGATAAGGGTAAAATAAGAAATAATGACCTTGTAGATTACAAAATTCCGGGAATTGAAGATATTCCGGATGAAGCAAAGGTAATTTTTATAGAAACTCCGGAAGAAACCGGACCCTATGGAGCAAGAGGTCTTGGTGAACACGGTGCGGTGGCAGTATCCCCTGCCATACTTAATGCCCTCTACGATGCTTTAAAAATAAGCTTCAATCAAATCCCCGTTACACCGGAACAAATATTAAAGGCTCTTGAGGAGGTGAAGTAAATGAACTTTGATTATATAAAACCAAATACTTTAACAGATGCCCTTGAATGCTTAGAAAAAGAAAATGCGGCGATATTAGCCGGTGGTACGGATGTGGTAGTAAATTTAAAGTCCGGAAAAATAAATCCCTCTTTTCTCATAGATATAAAGGGATTAAAAGAATTAAAAGGTGTAGAAAAGGTTGATGGAGGAATTTTTATAGGTGCTTTAACAACCATTGATGAGATAAAAAATTCTCCTCTCCTTTCTCGGTATCGAGCTCTGGTAGAAGGTGCTGGCGTCCTCGGATGTCATGAGATTCGCTGTCGAGCAACCATCGGAGGTAATATTTGCAACGGCTCACCTTCCGCAGATACGGTGCCAGGTCTTTTGGTTCACAATGCAAAGGTTGAGATAATATCTAAACATGGTTCAAGAATTATTCCGTTGGAAAATTTCTTAATCGATGCAGGAAAAGTTGATTTAAGAAAAGGAGAATTATTAAAAGGTGTGTTTTTACCCGATTTAGAAGAAAACTCTTTTAGCCGGTATTATAGAGTAAGCAGGGTAAAGGCATGGATTTGTCATCAGTAGCCGTTGCGGTATATTTAAAAGATGTGGATCTTCCTGTATTTTCCGAAATCCGTATAGCCCTTGGTGCAGTTCAAAAAACGGTTGTAAGGATGAAGAATGCCGAACAATATCTTAAAGGTAAACCTTCCACGATGCAAAATATAGACAAGGCTATCGAAATTATACTTTCGGAAATAAATCCAAGAGCAGGCAGCTTAAGAGCTACTCCCTATTATAAGAGAAAAATGGTTGGATATTTAATAAAAGAGGCTATTCGGGAAATGAAGGGAGGGAATATTTTAAATGAATAAATACTACATTAAAATGAATATAAATGGAATTTTTTATGAAGATTATATTGAACCCCAGATGACTCTCCTTGATTTTATAAGGGAAAAGGTTTGACTTACAGGGACAAAACATGGTTGCGGAAACGGTGAATGCGGAGCTTGCACAGTAATAATGGATGGAAAACCCGTTAGGTCCTGCATAATATTGGCCGTAGAAGCGGACGAAGCTAATATATTAACCATAGAAGGATTAGCCCAGAAAGATAAACTTCATCCTATACAACAAGAATTTATCAATCACAACGCAGTGCAATGCGGCTTTTGCACACCGGGTATATTGATGGCCACAAAAGCATTATTTGAAAGAAACCCCAACCCTTCTGAAAATGAAATATTAGAAGCATTGGGAGGCCACCTTTGTCGATGTACGGGATATTATTCTATAAAAGAAGCTGCTATTAATATTTTAAAAAATAAATTGTAAGTCAAAAAAAGAAGAAAGCTCCTCTTATGGTAAAAGATAAAATTTCAAAAGCTTTTTACCATAAGACGGAGCTTTTTTATTTAAGTTTAAGCCTGCACTATATACATAGACCTGTTTCCCTTAAAAATTGAAGGGTGGGCATTTATAAATACAATTTTTTTAATTAATAACACTCTTTTCCCTTAAAGTTTTTATTTCCTCCTCGGTATAATTTAACAGGTTTTTCAAAACCTCATCGGTGTGTTCTCCAAGAAGAGGAGCGGGAGTTCTAACTTCTCCAGGAGTTTTTGACATATGGAAGGGAGTACCGGTAATCTTTACTTTACCAACTAAAGGCTGATCTATTTCAACCACCATTTTCCTGTAATTCACTACCGGGTCATTCACAACTTTATCAACGGTGTTTATCGGAGAATAAGGCAGGTTGTACTTATCAAATATTTCCATCCACTCCTGAGTGGTTTTGGTAAGCATAATTTCTTCCAGTATTGGTATTAATTCTTTTTTATTCTCATTCCTGAGAGGATTTGTCTTGAATTTGGGATGCTCTATCAAATCAACCCTGCCAATCGCTTCGCAGAATAATGCCCATAATTTATCGTTGCCAATTGGTGTGATTATATAGTGGTCTTTGGTTTTAAAAGCCTGGAACGGTGTAATAGTAGGATGTGCCGTTCCCAGAGGACCAGGTATCTCTCCCGTCATGGTATACCTTACTATCGCATTTTCTAAAAAATAAACCAATCCATCAAGCATAGAAATATCTACATGTTGACCTTCTCCCGTTTTCTCCCTGTGGATGAGTGCACTTAAAATTCCAATAGCCGCATGATGTCCTGCTACCAGGTCCCCAATGGAAGTTCCAACCCTTACGGGAGGACCTCCTTCCGGTCCCGTAATACTCATCAAACCGCTGTATCCCTGAACAACCATATCATAGGCAGGTTTTGAAGAATACTCCGGTAAAGTATCGTGTCCGAAACCGCAAATAGAGCAGTATATAATGCCGGGGTTTATTTTTTTCATTTCTTCATAGGAAAAGCCCAATTTTTTCATCGTGCCCGGTCTGAAGTTTTCCACTACTACATCCGAAATTTTTATCAAATCCCGCAGAATCCTTTTGCCCTCTTCAGTCTTCAGGTTAACACATACGCTTTTTTTATTCCTATTAATACTGATAAAATAACCGCTTTGATCATTCTTGAAAGGCCCAAATTGCCTTGCATCATCGCCATCAGGTGGTTCTAACTTAATAACTTCTGCCCCCAGATCTGCCAAAATCATTGTACAAGCCGGTCCTGCAAGGACATGGCTCAAATCCGTCACTCTAATTCCTTCTAACGGCCCTTTCATATTTTCACCTTCCTTTCAAAACTATCTGTGTAACTTTATATATAAAATTATGTACAGAGTTTCGTTTTCCTTTGTTAACCTGTAACAAAAAGGTCTAAATCTACCTATAACTATTAACCATCTATAACTCAGCGATTCTAAGCTCTTAGATATAAAAAATTAATAACTTATTATATGTTAAGTTTATTAATATAATACATAGATCTTTCTATATCACATTTCTAAATTTTTAATGCTGAAAGTTTTTCTATGAATTGGAGAGTATCCGAATTTTTTAATTGATTCTATGTGTTTTTTTGTACCATAACCTTTATTATGTAAAAAATCATACTGGGGGTATAAATCGTGATACTGCTTCATAATTCTATCCCTTTCCACCTTTGCTACAATAGATGCAGCTGCAATAGAGCCGCAAATCCTGTCCCCACCTTTTATTCCTTCCTGGGGCAAATCTATTTCGGGTATTTTTAAAGCATCCACAATTATATAATCCGGAGAAATTTTAAGTCCGAGAACCGCATTTTTCATAGCAAGCAAAGTTGCTTTTAAAATATTGTGCATATCTATGTATCTCTCATCTACAATTGAGAAAGAATAAGTGATTGCTTTTTTAACTATTTCTTCATATACTTCTTCCCTTTTTTTTTCGCTTAACAATTTTGAGTCTTTCAGGTTTGGGATAAAAACATTTTCCGGAAGTATTACGGCTGCAGCCACAACAGGTCCTGCAAGAGGTCCACGACCCGCCTCATCCACGCCTGCAATTAATTTGTAACCTCTTTCCCTGAGCCTTTTTTCAAATTCGAATAATTTTCTTAGCCTTTCTTCTTCTTTTACCACCATATTTTTACTCCTTACTAAAAGATACTTTTTTGATTATCGTCTACACTTTCATTGTAAATTTCCCAGAATTCATTATCGCAGGGTTCTTCTAAGGAAATTTTTCCTATTTTCCCATCCCGAAACTCTTTTAAAATTATTTTTGAAGCCTTTAAAGTATCAATTCTTCCCCCTGCCAGGAGACATCCTCTTTTTTCTCCGATTTCCCTCAGGATATCTTCGGGATTGCCGGGAGAATCTAATTTGAATCTTTCCATTAATTCTTTTCTGAATTTTAATGATATAAACTTAATTAAAATTAAAGCTATTTTTTCGGGATTATAAATCTCTTCCTTTATACATCCTAATATAGCAAGTTTAACGCCCGCATCTCTTTTTTCAAATTTGGGCCATAAAATTCCGGGAGTATCAAGGAGCTCCAGATCTTTATTAACTTTTAACCACATTTTCCCTTTAGTAATACCCGGTATATCTCCCGTCTTCGCACTTTTCCTGCCAGCCAATTGGTTTATAAAAGAAGATTTGCCAACATTAGGTACCCCCATTACCATACAGCGAACAACGCCATTTTTTTGCTTTTTTATATTTTTTATATAACCTATTATCTCTTTGATACCGCTTTTGTGAACCGAATCTACCGAAAAAGATATAATTCCCTTTTCTTTGTAGTAGTTTTGCCATTTTTCCGTAACTTCTTTTTGCGCCAAATCTTCTTTATTTAATACCCTTATAATGGGCTTTTCTCCGACAATATCTTTTATATCCGATATGTGAGAGGATTCAGGCGCTCTCGCATCTACCAGTTCCAGTACAACATCTATTACTTTCAATATTTCCTTCATCTGTCTCTTAGCTTTCGCCATATGTCCCGGGTACCATTGAATCTCCAAAACTAAATCGCCTCCTTAATAAATTAAGGGACTGTTATCAGTCCCTTTCTTTTATTTTTGCTGCTTTTCCTTTAAGCTTCCTCAGGTAATATAGCTTTGCTCTGCGAACCTTTCCCTTGCGAACAACTTCAATTTTTTCAATCCTCGGTGAATGAAGGGGAAATACCCTCTCCACACCTACGCCGTAGGATATTTTCCTAACGGTAAATGTCTCCCTCAAGCCACCGCCTTTTCTTGCTATAACAACTCCTTCAAAAACCTGTATCCTTTCACGGTTGCCTTCAATAACTTTCGTATATACCTTCACGGTATCGCCGGGTCTAAACTCCGGAATATCCGTTTTCATCTGTTCCTGTTCAATTACTCTGACCAAATCGGACATTTTACGGACCTCCCTTCTTTTAACAAATGTAATTATAGCATAAAGAAAATTAGTTTACAACAAAAGGCGTCAATCTAAATCGATGTTTAGCTCTTTTAGAAGCTTTTTGTCGTCTTCCGTTAATTTAGCCTTTTTAAGTAAGTCCGGCCTTTTCTCATAGGTAATCCTCAAAGATTCTTTTCTTCTGAAAAGGGCTACTTCTCGGTGATTGCCGGACAAAAGCACCTGGGGAACCTTGAGCCCCCGGTACTCTTCCGGCCTTGTATATTGCGGATATTCCAGCAACCCATCACTGAAAGATTCGAATAGGGCCGATTCATCGCATCCCAAAACTCCTGGCAATAATCTCGATACGGCGTCTATTACTGCAAGGGCAGGTATTTCGCCCCCGGTAAGGACAAAGTCGCCTATGGATATCTCATCGGTAATCAGGGTCTTTACCCTTTCGTCAACTCCTTCATAGTGACCGCAAATTATTATAAGTTCTTCTTCTTTTGAAAGTTCTCTTGCGATTTCATTGTTGAAAATTTTCCCCTGAGGCGACATTAAAATAATCCTTTTTTTCGACGATGCGGAGATAGAATTAACATAATCAATAGCTTCAAATATGGGCTCCGGCTTCATCACCATCCCAGCACCGCCACCATAGGGGTAATCATCGACCTTTCGGTGCTTGTCTTTTGAAAAGTCCCTGATGTTTATAAGTTCTACATCTATTTGCTTTTTTTCAATGGCTCTTTTTAATATGCTAACTTTAAGAGGGCTATCAAAAAACTCCGGGAAAATTGTAAGTATAAAAAACCTTAGCACTAAATTAACCCCTCCATAGGGAATATGAACATAATGCCCTTTTCAATATCGATATTTTTAACGACTTCTTTAATGGCCGGAATCAATATTTCTTTATTTTCTTTGTTCTTTATCACATATACGTCATTGGCTCCTGTTTGAATCACATTTATTATTTCTCCTAAATACTCGTCATCAACGGTGTAAACTTTAAGACCAATAATGTCACAAATAAAGTAACGCCCTTCAGGTAATTTAACCGCATCCTTTCTGTGGACCATTATATATTTATTCCTGAATTTTTCTGCTTCCTTAGCATCATCCACTCCTTCAAATTTTAATACCACAAAGGCTTTTTTTAAGAAAATTACCTCTTTAATAACCAATTTTTCTAAGCAATTTTCTTGTTCGTAGAAAACTTCTTTTAAATTTTTAAACCTCTCAATATCATCGGTTAGAGGCTCTACCTTAACCTGCCCTCTAACCCCCCAAGGGGAAATTATTCGGCCAACGGTTATATACTGTTTCAAACCGGTGACCTCCATTTCTTTCAAAAAGGGTTAGGTAGCATCCTAACCCATTTATAATATTTCTACTACAACTCTCTTACCCTGCTTTGCTGCGGCAGCTTTTACAACGGTGCGTATTGCTTTAGCTATCCTTCCCTGTTTTCCGATAATTTTTCCCATATCTTCAGGATGAACTTTTAATTCAAGTATTACCGATTGTTCTCCTTCCACTCTATTTACAGTAACATCCTCAGGATGATCTACCAATGCTTTTGCAATATATTCTACCAATTCTACCATATTATTACTCCTCCTTCACTTCTGGAGTTTGGGGGGTAGTTTCTTTATTGCTTTTGATTTTATCCAAAAGGCCGGTAACTTTAAAAAGATATTTCACTGTATCGGTGGGTTGTGCTCCTTTTTTAATCCAACCAAGAGCCTTTTCTTCGTTAATTTTAATTTCAGCAGGGTCCGTGAGCGGGTTATAATAACCAATTTCCTCAATGAACCTGCCATCACGGGGACTTCTGCTGTCTGCCACTATAATTCTATAAAAAGGTCTCTTTTTAGCCCCCATTCTCCTTAATCTGATTCTTACTGCCATTTTTTCACCTCCTTTTAAATTTAAAAATTGAAGAATGGTATTCTAAATCTTCCCTTTTTGTGGGATTTTTCCATTTCTGACAGCTGTTTCATAAGTTTTTTCATCTGTTCAAATTGTTTTAATAACTTATTTACATCCTGCACCGTTGTGCCACTTCCCATCGCAATCCTTTTTCTCCTGCTACCGTTTATTATTGAGGGGTTACGCCTTTCTTCCTTTGTCATCGAATTAATTATTGCTTCTACCTTTACCAGTTCTTTTTCGTTAAAATCGAGTCCCTGCATTTTTTGTGGTGAAAAACCCGGAATCATTGAAAAAATTTGATCAAGAGATCCCATCTTTCTAACCTGTTTCAATTGATCTAAAAAATCATTTAAATCGAACTGTTCCTTTCTTATCCTTTCTTCCAGTTCCTTAGCTTTTTTAATATCTATGTTCTGAGTAGCTTTTTCGATTAAGCTCAATACATCTCCCATTCCGAGAATCCTGGAGGCCATTCGGTCGGGATAAAACTGCTCTAAATCATCTAATTTTTCGCCCATTCCTACAAATTTTATTGGACATCCTGTAACAGCTTTTATGGATAAGGCCGCTCCGCCTCTGGTATCACCATCGAGTTTTGTCAAAATTAAACCCGTTAGTTCTAACTTGCTGTGAAAACTTTCAGCAACATTTACCGCATCCTGTCCAGTCATACTATCTACTACAAGAAGTATTTCGCATGGATCTACGGCGCTTTTAATTTCTTTTAATTCTTCCATCAATTCTTCATCTATATGAAGCCTTCCTGCTGTATCTAATATTATCACATCGTTACCATGGCGAAAGGCATGTTCTACAGAAGCCCTGGCAATTTCCACGGGTTTTCTCTCACCCATAGAAAAAACCGGTACCTTTACTTTATCTCCTACTACATGAAGTTGTTTTATTGCAGCCGGTCGATAAATATCCGCTGCTACAAGTAAAGGTCTTCTGCCCATTTTGGAAAGATAATTGCCTAATTTGCCGGCTGTAGTAGTTTTTCCAGATCCCTGCAGTCCTACAAGCATAATTACAGCCGGATTACCCTTTAAATTTAGTTTTGTTTCTTTGGAACCCATCAGGTTAGTTAACTCATCATACACTATTTTTATAACCTGCTGCCCCGGAGTCAGGCTCTCCATTACTTCATGCCCTATTGCCCTTTCTGTGACTTTTGAAATAAAATCTTTAACTACCTTATAATTTACGTCAGCTTCCAAAAGGGCGAGTCTTATTTCTCTCATCGCTTCCTTTACATCTGATTCGGAAAGCTTCCCTTTTCCCCTTAACTTTTTAAAAATGGCATCCAATTTCTGAGAAAGGGCTTCAAATGCCAATCTATTCCCACCCTTCTTTGACCAGTTTATCCAGAGCTTCAATAGCCTTCTTTAGAATTTCTCCTGAATATTCATCAAGATGCGGTAATATACCTTCCAATTGCAATTTTATCCTTTCCAATGCCTTCTTTTGACTTAAAAATTTCTCTACAAGCCCTAATTTTTCTTCACATTGTTTTAAAAACTCTAAAGAACGATGGATATTATCAAATACTCCCTGCCGCGAGACATTGTAATTCTGTGCAATTTCGTTAAGGCTCAGGTCATTAAAATAATAAAGTTCGAAATACTCTCTCTGTTTTTCGGTAAGAAGTGGACCGTAAAAATCGTATAGCAAACTAATTTTAACAATATCTTCCATTTTATCATCTTCTCGTCTGTAAAGTAGATTCGCTTTACATATATAGATTCTAAAAAAAAAATGATTATATGTCAATCTTTTAAAATAATTTTTGTATGAATTAAATAGACCTTAGCTTATGATAGCATCTACAAACTCCTTCGGATCAAACTCAGCAAAATCCTCAATGCTTTCTCCCGTTCCCATATAGCAAACAGGTATCCCCAACTCTGCAGCAATAGCCAGAGCTACTCCCCCTTTGGCAGTACCATCCAATTTGGTAAGTATTATACCGTTAACATTAACTGCATCTTTAAAAATTTTTGCCTGGGAAATTGCATTTTGGCCGGTGGTAGCATCTAAAACCAGATAGCTAATTTTTACTGCTTCCGGATATTCCTTTTCTGCAACTCTGTAAAGTTTCTTCAATTCTTCCATAAGATTTTTCTTTGTATGAAGTCTTCCAGCGGTATCACAGATTATTACATCCACATGACGGGCTTTCCCGGCTCTTATAGCATCAAAAAGGACGGATGCGGGGTCGGAGCCTTCCATCTGCCTTATTACCTCCACACCAGCCCTCTGTCCCCAAACTACGAGTTGTTCTACCGCAGCCGCTCTAAAGGTGTCCGCTGCAGCTATAATTACTTTTTTACCTTCGGATTTATATTTATAAGCAAGCTTTCCAATGGTGGTAGTTTTACCCACCCCATTTACCCCTACTATCAAAATGATAGCAGGAGTACTAAATCCAATATTACTTTTAGGGAAAAGATTAACCATTTCTTCCTTTAAGGCCGATTTTAATTCATCTGCATCTTTTATCTTATTGGCTTTCACTTTATCTTTGAGTTTTTGAATTAAATCCTCCGTGGCCTTCACACCAATATCTGCTGTAATAAGCGCCTCTTCGAGTTCCTCCAGAATGTCATCATCAATTTTTACCGATAACTTAAATATCCCCTCTAATTTATTTACCAGACTGTTCCTGGTTTTTGAAAGACTCTCTTTAATTTTATTGAAAAAACCCATAATACACCTCCTCAAACCTTTAAAGACACCACTTTTGAAACGGCGGTTTCCTCCATGGAAACTCCGTACAGAGCATCCGCTATCTCCATTGTACCCTTCCTATGGGTAATAATAATAAATTGAGTATTATCGGACGCTTTTTTTACGTAATTGGCAAATCTTTCAATATTGGCATCATCTAAAGCGGCTTCAATCTCATCCAAAATACAAAATGGAGTAGGTTTAACATTTAAAATGGCAAATAGTAAAGCTATTGCCGTGAAAGATCTCTCTCCACCTGATAGTAGATTTATATTTTGGAGTTTCTTCCCCGGGGGTTGGGCTACAATCTCAACCCCCGTCTCCAGCGGTATAGATTTATCTATTAGATAAATATCGGCCTTGCCTCCTCCAAATAGTTCAACAAATACCTCCTGGAATTCCTCTCGTATTTTTTCAAATGTCGCCAAAAACATTTTTTCCATTGTTTTTGTGATTTCTGCAATCAAATTAGTTAATTTTTCTTTTGCATTTATCAAATCCTGCTTCTGGGAAATCAAAAATTCCTGCCGTGATTTAATTTTTTCATATTCTTCTATTACTCCCAAATTTACTTGTCCTAATTTAGAAATCTCCTCTTTTACATTATTTAACATTTCCTGAAGCTGTTCGATCTCTCCTAATTCTTTTTTCAATTCTAAAGCTTGGGCGGGAGTTAACCTGTATTTTTCGTAAAGGTGGTTCTCCAGGAAATTTTTTTCCATTTCATGTGATGCTTTTTTTATCTTTATATCATTTACCGAAGTATCACATTTCTCTATTTTTTTCCTATATATCAAAATCTCTTTTTGTAAACTTTTTATTTCATTCTCAATTTCTATAAAATTTGTCCTTAATTCCTCATATTCTCTATCCACAAGATTTTTTTTTGAAGATATTTCAACTAAAAATTTTTCTCGAGCCATTTTCTCATTTCGAATACTTTCCTGTAACTCGTACAGTCTTGATAATTTTTGATTGTACTCCAAAGCCTCATTTTTTATTAAATCCATACTTTCCTGTAAATGTTGTATTTCTAACCTTAGACCATATTCCTCATTGTTAATTAAGGAAAGCCTATTGTTAAGTTCTTCTAATTTCTTCTCTTTTTCTTCTTTTTCTGCAAAAACAGCCTGCATTCTATCTTTTATTTTTTTAATTTCCTGCTGGTTCTCACATATTTTTTTATTTAGTTCATCTATATCTTTTCTGGCTACTATAATCTCGGCATCTAATTCCCTTAAATCCTTTTCTACCTGGTCAAGCTCCAAGCAAAGGATATGTATCCTATCTTTTCTTTCCTCCAAAACCTTGTTTTTCTCGGCTTTTTCCTGATTGAATTTAACTACTTCTATAGTTAGTTTTTCTAAGCTTTTCTTAAGGTAATTTAATGCATAATTTTTTCTTTCTATTTTTTTATTAACCAAGAACATTTCATCTTTGATTAATTCTATTTCTTTATTTATTTTGTAAATATCGCTGTTCAATAAGTTAATTTCTCTTTTTCTGCTTAATAAAGATAAGGATTTTTTAAAGCTTCCCCCGGTTATCGAACCCGAAGGATTTATAATCTCTCCATCTAAAGTAACAATTTTAAATACAGGATTCTTTCTAAAAGCAATAATCGCAGAATCCATATCTTCAAAAACAATTACCCTGCCGAGTAAATTTAAAATGCAGTTTATATATTTTTTATCATATTTTACAAGGGATTCTGCAAGTCCTACAAATCCACTGGAAGTCTTGAATTGTAATAGTTCCTCATCTTTTATAATCTTTGGCTTCATCAAAGTTAGTGGAAGAAATGTGGCTCTTCCTAAATTATGCTTTTTTAAGTATTCCACAGCTTTTTTCGCGGAATCTTCATCCTTACATAAAATATCAATAAGAGAACCTCCTAAGGCCGCTTCAACAGCTAATTCGTATTCTTTTTCAACATAGATAAGTTCGGCTAAGGAACCGTATATACCTTCGATATTAATCTTTCCGTTTTTCAAATCTAATAGTAGATTCCTTACACCTACCGGATAACCCTCATAATTATTTTCAAGTTGTTTCAGTGCTTTTAATCGTGAATTAAGTTCGTTGTATTTCGCCGCCTTATCCGATAGCATCTTTTGTAAATCACGTAATTTGTCTTCTAACAATGATATTTCTTTGCACAATCTATTTAAACCAGATTTTAAAATCGCAGAATTACTATCAAGCATTTTCACTCTTTTTTCAATAGCTTCGATTTCCTGAGAGGTAATCTGGTTTGTTCTTTGTAATCGTTCTACTTCCCCAATAATCTGTTCTTTCCTTTTCTTTAAGGAATCATTCATGGTGTTAAGGCTTGACAATATGTTTTTTCTTTCAGCTGTGGAGTTTAATAAATCTATTATATTAGATTTTAAATCTTCAATCCTTTTTTCTTCTTTTAAGATTTTATTCTTTATTTCTTCAACATTTTCTTTAAGCCTGGATATTTGACCTTCCACCGAATTCCTCTCTAATTTTTTCCCTTCTAAAAGCAATATTTTTTCCTTTATAATATTTTTACAGTTTGATTTTCTATCCGACAGTCCCTCAATTTTTACCAATAATTCTTCCTTTTGAGTTTGATAATCCCTCAATTTTTCCGTATAAAACTCTATATCCTTTTTTAAATTAGCAATCTGAACATTTTTTTCCTGGGATTCCTCTCTTAATTTCTCTAATTTGAAGGATTCTTTTTCATATTGTTCATTTTTATTTTTTAATTTTTCTTCAGCTATGAAGAGTACATCTTTTAATCTTTTTAATTCCTCTTCATTCCTTGCCAGTTCTTGTTCATAGTTTTTTATTTTCTTTTCCACGTTGTGCAATTTTATCAAAATTAAATTTACCTCAAGTTCTTTTTCCGCTTCAGAGAGCTTTTTATACACCAGAGCTTTTTCCTTTTCTTCATACAAGGACTCTAATTGATACTCCAGCTCATTTATCAAATCATCCAGTCTTGAAATATTCATAGAAGTTTCTTCCAGCTTTTTTTCTGACTCTTTTTTCCGCGCCTTATGTTTTGTAATTCCGGCGGTTTCTTCAAATATCAACCGTCTTTCTTCAGGTTTTGAAAGTAAAAACTCATCTATTTCTCCCTGGCTAATAATTGAATAGCCATCCTTACCTATGCCAGTATCCATCAAGAGTTCCTGTATATCCTTTAATCTGCATGGCACCTTATTTAAGTAAAATTCGCTTTCGCCAGAGCGAAATACCCTTCTTGTTATAGAAATCTCAGTAAAATCAAGAGGCAAAAAATGGTCTTCATTATCCAGTACCACCGTTACTTCAGCCATACCGAGGGGTTTTCTTTTTAAGCTTCCGGCAAAAATAATATCTTCCAATTTGCTGCCTCTTAAACTTTTAACGCTTTGTTCTCCCAAAACCCATCTTATGGCATCAGTAACGTTACTTTTCCCGCTTCCATTAGGTCCAACTATGGCATTTATTCCTGGTTGAAACTCTATTTGTATCCTGTCGGCAAAGGATTTAAATCCCTGTATCTCTATCTTTTTTAAAAACATCTTGCTCCCCCTACCGGTATAAAACCTTAAACATACAGTAATAAAATTTTATCATAAAACCGACTAACATAAAACCGACAAAAAATAAAAATACCTGTCTATAAAAGACAGGTATTTTACTTCACTGCAGTTTAACGGGGTTCAACGATAAATTTTATTGCTGTTCTTTCTTCTCCATCGATTTCAATCTCTGCAAAGGCAGGAATAGCTACTAAATCTAATCCATTTGGAGCAACAAAGCCTCTTGTAATTGCAATGGCTTTAACAGCCTGGTTTACAGCACCGGCACCCACTGCCTGAAGTTCAGCAACTCCTTTTTCCCTCAGAACAGCTGCCAGTGCCCCAGCAACAGCTTTAGGTTTTGATTGAGCTGATACTTTTAGTACTTCCATTACACATGTACCCCCTCTAAAGTATTTTTATTATTTTATATTCTATGAGACTTATAAAATTCCTTCTTTATCTATAAAATAATTACCAAAATTTATAATTTTTATCAAGTTGATCTATTGCTTCCTTTGCTGCTCGTTGTTCCGCTTCTTTTTTGCTCTTACCCTTTCCGCGCCCCAGCACTCTATTTTTCCACTTTACTTCGACGTAAAAAGTTTTATCGTGATCAGGACCTTCCTCTTTTACCACATTATACATTATCCTATCCTGAGATCTCTTCTGTAAAATTTCCTGAAGGGTGGTTTTATAATCCGCAACAAAATTCCCAGCCTTTAATTTATTTATTATTCCTTTAAATTTACTTATTACAAATTGTCTAACTTTTTCTAAACCTTGATCAAGATATATAGCACCCAGTACTGCTTCAAATGTGTCAGCAAGAATTGATATTTTTTCTCTGCCCCCGCTTAATTCTTCCCCTTTACTCAAAATTAAATAATCTCCCAGGGATAACTCCTTTGATATTAAAGACAAGGTTTCTTCACATACCAAAAAAGCTCTGATCTTTGTCAATTCGCCTTCTGAGTGCTCAGGAAATTCTTCAAAAATCCACTGACTAATTACAAGTTCCAGCACCGCATCACCTAAAAATTCCAGCCTTTGATTGTTTTCTTCCAATTCGGAACGCTTTTCATAGGAAAAAGAAGGATGAACCAATGCTAGATTGAGTAATTCTAAATTATAAAAGCTTATCCCGAGTATTTTTTGAAGCTCATCGAGCTTGGCTTTTCTTTGTTCATCCATTTTTTACCTTCCTTAAACATAATAATTTATTATTTTTTATCATCCCGGTATTTACCAAATATCACACTGGCATTATGTCCTCCAAAACCCATTGAATTGGAAAGTGCAAAATTAACTTTTGTTTTAACGGATTTATTAGGAACGTAATTTAAATCACATTCGGGATCTTCGTACTCATAATTTATTGTCGGATGGATTTCATCGCTGTATACCGATAAAATAGTAGCTATGCCTTCAACAGCTCCTGCTGCCCCAAGAAGATGACCCGTCATGGACTTAGTAGAGCTAATATAAAGTTTATAGGCATGTTCTTTAAATACCCTTTTTATAGCAATTGTTTCGAATTTATCGTTTAAAGGAGTTGATGTGCCATGAGCGTTAATATAATTTATATCCTCGGGTTTTATATTGGCATCCCTTATAGCAATCTCCATGGCCTTAGCTGCACCTTCCGCATCGGGTGCAGGCTGTGTTAAATGATAAGCATCTGCGGTAGAGCCGTAACCTAAAACCTCCGCATAAATCCTGGCATTTCTTTTTAGAGCATTTTCCAGAGTTTCAAGAACCAGCACCCCGGCTCCTTCTCCCATTACAAAGCCATCCCTTTCCCGGTCAAAGGGTCTTGAAGCTCGCTCGGGTTCGCTATTTCTGGTTGATAAAGCTTTCATTGAAGAAAAACCTGCAATGGAAAGAGGTGTAATTGGTGCTTCCGTTCCACCGGCTATTATTACTTCAGCTCTACCATCCTGCAGCATTTTAAAGGCCTCTCCTATCGCAGTAGTGCCCGATGCACAAGCCGTAACCGTAGTTATATTTGGACCTTTAAAGTTAAACTCCATTGAAATTTGTGCTGAAGCCATATTGGCTATCATCATCGGGATAAAAAAGGGGCTAACCCGTTTTGGACCTTTTTCCATAAGTATTTTATGCTGTTCTTCCCAGGTAATTACTCCTCCTATTCCTGAGCCCAGAACTACACCTATCCTCTCCCTATCTACTTGGTCTATGTTTAATTTTGCATCTTCAATTGCCATTTTCGCAGCAGCAATAGCAAATTGCGTAAATCTATCCATTTTTTTTGCTTCTTTTTTGTCTATAAATTCCTCCGGATTGAAATCTTTTATCTCTCCACCGATTTGAACCGGTAAATCAGATGTATCCAGGGACTCAATTCGGCTTATCCCTGATTTCCCATTTATTAATGAATCCCAAAACTTATTAACTCCTATCCCAACGGGTGATACAACTCCCAGTCCGGTTACTACTACCCTTTTTTTCATCCAATAATCTCCTCCAAATAAATTCTTTATACTATTTTAAAGAAAGTCCCGTAGATTTCCACGGGACTTACTGATGTTCTTTTCTATTTTACATAATGACAAATTAACCGATACGATTTTTTATGTAATCCACCACATCCTGCACGGTTTTAATTTTTTCTGCATCCTCATCAGGGATTTCCAAATCAAATTCTTCTTCAAAAGCCATTATGAGTTCTACAATATCCAGCGAATCGGCTCCCAGATCATCTATAAAAGAGGCATCGGGAGTAATATCATCCTCATCCATTCCAAGCTGATCGGCAATAATCTTTTTCACTCTGTCTAGAATTTCCATCACTTCACCTCCCTTCAGATATAGGTTCTCTTAGTTATAATATTATACTACTAAAAATTTATTCTAATATTCAATAATAAGATTATTACAAAGTTAAACCACCGTCAATAGCAATAACCTGTCCGGTAATATATGAAGCCTCATCTGAAGCAAGAAAAGCAACTAAATTTGCCACATCCTCCGGGAGACCGATTCGCTTTAGAGGAATTCTTTCTATTATTTTTTCTTCTGTTTCTTTTTCGATAATTGGTGTGGTCATGTCGGTTTTTATAAATCCTGGAGCTACTGCATTTACTGTAATTCCTCTGCTTCCCAGCTCTTTTGCCAAAGATTTGGTAAATCCTATTATACCTGCTTTTGCAGCGGCGTAATTTACCTGTCCTGCATTACCGTAAATCCCAACGATTGAGGATATATTTATTATTCTTCCAAAACGTTTTTTCACCATATATTTTACCGCAGCTTTTGTTACGTTAAAGGTTCCTTTTAGATTTGTATCTAAAACTTTGTCGAAATCTTCTTCTGTCATTCTCAAAAACAGCGTATCTTTTGTAATTCCCGCGTTATTTACCAATATATCAATATTATTAAATTTTTTATATACTTCTTCAATCAGCTCCTCTGCTTCTTTAATTTTTGATACATCTTTTTTTACCAGATATGCACTTTGGCCCATATTCTCAATTTCCCTTGCAACTTCAAGGGCAAAAGATTCGTTTTTTACATAATTTATTACTACATTACAACCTTTCTCTGCCAGCTTCATACAAATACTTTTTCCGATTCCTCTTGATCCACCTGTAACTATAGCAATTTTACCCTGCAGATTCATATAGTATTCCTCCTAATTGATTCAAAGTTTTTTCTAAGCTCGCTATATCTTCTACGTTTAAGACTTCTGCGTTCCTATCTATTTTTTTTACGAATCCGCTCAAAGATTTTCCAGGGCCTACTTCAATAAAGATATTTACTCCCTTATTTGCCATCCTCTTTATACTATCTTCAAAGAGAACGGGTGAACTTACCTGTTTTATCAATAATTCTCTAATTTTTTGAGGTTCATCTTCACTATCGGCTGTTACGTTAAAAACCACCGGAATTTTAGGAGCTTTTATATTTATCCTTTCAAGATCATATTTCAGCTTTTCTCCTGCCCCAACTAAAAGACTTGAATGGAAAGGTGCGCTTACGTTTAACATTGTAACCTTTTTTGCCCCAAACTCTCTGGCAAGTTCCACGGCAAATTTCAGTGCAGCAATTTCTCCCGATATTACTATTTGTCCGGGGCAGTTAAAATTTGCTATTTCCACTACACCTTCCTTTGAAGCCGTTTTTATTAATTCCTGAACCTGTTCCCGGGTAAGTCCCATCAAAGCAGCCATACCACCGGTGCCAATGGGAACTGCTTCCTGCATATACTTTCCACGTTTTTTTACTATTGAGACAGCATCCTCAAAAGAAAGGGCATCTGCTGCTACCAGCGATGAATACTCGCCCAGGCTAAGACCACAGGTAATATCCGGATTTACACCGTAGGATTTTAATATATTAAAGCAGATAATACTATGAACAAGGATTGCAGGCTGTGTGTTTTCAGTTTCCCGCAATTTTTCTTCAGGTCCCTCAAAACATAACCTTGAGATGGGCAATCCTAATACTTTCTCGGCTTTATGGAATAGCTCTTTTGCTATAGCAAATTTTTCATATAAATCTCTTCCCATACCGACATACTGGGCTCCCTGCCCCGGAAATATAAAAGCTATTTTTGACATACTTCCCACAACCTTCCTGAGTTAATAGATCTCACAATTTCATCCGCTTCGCAAATAATATCTTCTATTATTTTTTTAACCGGCTTTATATCCTTGATAAGCCCTGAAATTTGTCCTGCCATTAAAGAACCGTACTCGATATCTCCTTCGACCGCAGCTTTTAATTTGCCCGTCCCCAGAGCTTCATAATCCTCTATCGGAGCGCATTTTTGTTCCAAAATTTCAAATTCCCTCGATAATTTATTTTTCAAAACCCTGACAGGGTGTCCTGTAGGTCTCCCCGTAACTACAGTACTTCTGTCTTTTGCTTCAATAATAGCTCTTTTATAATTATCATGGACCTTACATTCCTCCGAACAAATAAAGCGCGTTCCCATCTGTACACCTTTAGCCCCCATAATTAGCGATGCTAAAAAGCCTCTTCCATCCCCAATGCCCCCGGCTGCTATCACGGGTATTTTAACGGCATCAACGATCTGGGGTAATAAAGCCATGGTGGTGATTTCTCCTATATGTCCTCCGCATTCCATTCCTTCCGCTATTACAGCATCTACGCCTATCCCTTCAAGCCTTTTTGCAAGAGCCACAGATGCTACTACAGGAATCACTTTAATACCCGCTCTTTTCAAAGAATCTATATATTTTCCGGGATTTCCTGCTCCCGTAGTAATTACTGGAACTTTTTCTTCTATCACTACTTTAATAACCTCATCAACAAAGGGTGACATAAAATAAACATTTACTCCGTAAGGTTTATTTGTTAATTGTTTTACCTTAAAAATTTCTTCTCTTAATCTCTCCGGTGGCATGTTCCCTGCCCCTATTATTCCAAGTCCTCCTGCATTGGAAACTGCTGCAGCAAGCTCTGCTGTCGCAACCCATGCCATGCCCCCCTGGATAATGGGGTATTTTATGCCCAAAAGGTCGCATATTTCGGTATGAAACATAGCCTCTCCTCCCTCCGGCAATCAACTGTAAAAAACTACCCCTATTACTCCCGGTCCGGTATGAGTACCAATTACCGGTCCTAAATTAGCAGTAATTATCTCTTTTACTTGAAATTCATTCAACATCAGGTTTTTTAATTTATCCGCATCGTCAGGAGAATTTGAATTCATAATAGCCACATGTAGCGGTCCTGCTATATTTTCCTGTTTTACCAATTCCAATAACCGGCTATATACCCTGTCTTTTCCTCGGACTTTGTCTACAGGTACAATTACGCCTTCTTTCAATGTCAAAATGGGTTTTATATTTAATAAACCACCCAGGAATGCTGCTGCCTTTCCTATTCTTCCGCCTTTTTGCAGATATTCCAAGGTATCAACGGAAAAATAAATTTTCATTTTTTCTTTTAAGCTATAAATCAATTCAATTATTTCTTCCCTTGATTTTCCCTCAAGAGATGCTCTTGCAGCTTCCCTTGCGATAAAACCTACCATAATTGAAGCCCCTTCTGTATCTATAACATCCACAGGTATATCCACCATTTTTTTTGCTACTAATGCCGAATTATATGTACCGCTTAATTTGCTGGAAATATGGATGGATATAATTCTATCCGCTTCACTTTTTAAACTTTTGTAACATTCCAGAAAATCATAGGGTGATGGTTGGGAAGTTCGCGGGTGATAGGGTGAAGTTTTTAGCATCTTATAAAATTCTTCAGATGTAATATCAATGCCATCCCTGTACTCTTCTTCTCCAAAATATACTTTGAGGGGAACCGATGTAATTTTGTATTCTCTTAACGTTTCCGGGTCTAAATCACAGGTACTGTCGGTTACAATTTTTATCCGTTCCATTAAAATCACTCCTTTTTAAATACCCCATTCTATCAGGGCTCCACCCCAGGTCAATCCTGCCCCAAAACCCAGAAGCATAATTTTATCATTCTTTTTCACCTTTCCAGACTTCACTACTTCATCTAAAGCTACCGGTATCGAAGCAGCAGACATATTACCGTATTTATCAAGATTAACAACCACTTTATCTATCGGTATATTCAACTTTCTAAAAGCCGAATCTATAATTCTCATATTCGCTTGATGTGGTAAAAAATAATCAACTTCTTCAACCTGACAACCGCTTTCTTTTGTTATCCTTTTAACCATTTCTTCAATTATCGATACAGCAAATCTAAATACTTCTTTTCCATTCATTTTAATATAATGTTTTCTATCTCTTATGGTGTCAATAGTGGCCGGTTCTTTCGAACCCCCTGCCGGAATATATAAAAGTTCCGATTTTGTTCCATCAGCTCCTAACAATTTATATATAATACCTCCTTCATTAACTCTTCCAATCACACAGGCGCCCGCGCCATCGCCAAAAAGAACGCAGGTATTTCTATCTTCCCAGTCCACTATCCTTGATAAAGTTTCTGAACCGAAAATTAAAACATTATTGTACATACCGCTTTTTATAAATTCATAGGCACAGACTAATGCGTAAATAAAACCCGTGCAGCCTGCTGATAAATCAAAACACGCAGCGTTTTTTGCCTTCAATTTTTGTTGCACCAAACAAGCGGATGAAGGGAATAACATATCGGGGGTAACCGTTGCTCCTATTATTAAATCTATCTCTTCAGGCTTCAAATTTGCCATTTTTAAGGCTTCTTTTGAAGCCTCATAAGCCATATCAGATGTGGCTATATTTTTTTCTGCAATTCTTCTAAAACTAATACCGGTTCTTTCCTTTATCCATTCATCGGAGGTATCTACCATTAATTCCAGGTCAAAGTTTGATAACACCTTATCCGGTAAAAAAGAACCAACTCCTAAAATGCCTATTTTATCCGTCAATCTTTTACCTCCTTTAACCCAGAGAGAGCTTCTTTCATTTTAGATGTAATATCATTCTCAACAAAATTCAATGCAGCTCTTATTCCGTTGAAAATGGCCTTGCTATCAGATGACCCATGGCATTTAACCAGCACTTTATCAAGTCCTAAAAGGATTGCTCCACCGTATTCGCTGTAATCCAATGAATCCTTTATTCGCTTTAAAGCAGGTTTTAGTAATAACCCTCCAACTGAATAAGTAAAACTTTTCTTTATTTCCAACTTCATTTTGTCAAAAAGAAATTTTCCAAAACCTTCTATTGTTTTTAAGAAAATGTTACCGGTGAATCCATCACATACAACTACATCAAAATCTCCTTTAAAAAAGTCTCTGGCTTCAACATTTCCTCTGAAGTTTAAATTATTTACCTCCTTTAACAGGGCGTATGCGCTTTTGACCACAATATTTCCTTTTTCTTCTTCAGTGCCTATATTTAAAATTCCCACTTTTGGATCTTTTTCTTTCATTGCTACTTTGTAAAACTCACTTCCCATTACGGCAAATTCCACCAGGTTTTTTGGTTTTACATCGCTGTTTGCTCCCACATCCAGCAAAAGAACCGGTTTTTTCTCCGTGGGTATTAAAACCGCTATAGCCGGTCTTTCAATCCCGGAAAGCCTACCGAGAATAAAAAGCCCTCCTGCCATTAAAGCTCCGGTGTTTCCTGCTGAAACAAATGCATCTCCTTTTTCTTCTTTTAAAATTGTAAGCCCTTTTACAATTGAGGAATCCTTTTTGGACCTTATAGCTTTAACGGGAGATTCATCATTGGTAATAATCTCATCGGCATTTACTATTTCAAACTTTCCTTTAAAATCTCCCATTTCTTTTTTTATAATCTCTTCCCTGCCTACCAATATTATTTCACAATTAAATTCCATTAAAGCTTTGATTGCCCCTTTGACCACTTCCCGGGGAGCAAAATCCCCTCCCATAGCATCAACAATGATTCTCATGAGCTCACCTCTCCATCTAATGAAACTAAAATAAATTTTCCTCGGAAAACCTCTTTTTCTTTATGAAAAACCCTGACAAACACAAAGTGCTTATTTCCTCTAACCCTGGTCACTTCAGCCTTTGCTACAAGCTTCTGTCCAGCGACTACAGGATACTTATACTTAATATTCGCAACACCGGTTAACGCTACATTCGCATCTATAACAGCTATTGCTAAGGAATTAGCAAAAGCAAAAATATACTCACCTTTTATTATTTTTGTTTTTTCAAAGGTCATATCGTCCGTGGTTTCTAAAATGGATATTGCCCTTTTCCCCAGTTCTAAATCTACCAGTTCTCCAACTATCTCCCGGGCGCTTAATGCTCGGACCTTTGAATAATTTTTTTGAGCTACACTTTTTATGCGTTCCCGGAGTTCCGGAATCTTTAATTCCAGCCGATCAAGTCTTATTGTTTGAATGCTTACATCAAAAATATCTGCTAATTCTTCATCGGTCAAAAACGGGTCATTTTCCAGTAAATTTTGAAGCTCCTGCTGCCTTTCTTTTTTAGGAAGATTTTTTTTGTTCAATCTTCTCACCTCAAAATTATTAACAACAATTATGAGTTGGTACTAATATTTTATACTATTAGTAGTTAAAAATCAATAAAAAATAAAAGGAGAGAACAAAATTATTCTCTCCTTTTATTCGATATTCTCTTATTCAGCTTCTACCTTCATCACCTGACGGTGATTGTAATAACCGCAATTTGGACATATCCTGTGAGGCATTTTCTTTTCATGGCACTGAGGGCATTCCATCAAGTTTGGTGCGGTTAATTTCCAATTAGCTCTGCGTTTGGCTGTCCTTGCTTTCGAAAACCTCCGTTTCGGATTGGCCATAAATACACCTCCTATAACCGTTACTTGTTGTAGTATTTTTCCAGAGCGCTCAGCCTTGGATCTACAGCGCTTTTAAAACAATCGCAATTGCCTTCATTTAAATTTTTTCCGCATTTTTCACAAATACCCTTGCAGTCAGGGCTGCATAATATTTTTGCTGGATAGTTCAGGATAATTTCATTTTCGATTAATAAGTCTAAATCAATATTTTCACCGATAATTGGGTATATTTCATTTTCCGATTCATCTAAATAGGGTTCTTCATAACTTGACCTTACATTTTCTCCAAATCGAAAAGAAAAATCTACATCCAGCTGTACATGGGTAACTTTCAAACACCTGTAGCAATTATCCTCTATGGAAGCTTTAATGTTACCTTCTACCAGATAAATCTTTTTACCCAGATTCGTTATTTTCCCTTTTACCAGCACCGGCGAAGTGAATTTTAAAGTTTCGCCTTTGTAATCAATCCTTTTAACATCGTATTCAAACTCAAATTCAAGGGAAGCTCCAACCTTATTTTTAATTTCCGATATACTTATCTGCAAGTGTTCCACCTTCATCAAAAAATTGTCTTTTTTATTATAAGGTTATTAAAAGCTTATGTCAATATTTATTTGATAAGGGCTACTGTATCTCTTGCAATCATCAATTCTTCGTTTGTTGGTATGATTAACACCCTTACCCTGGCATCCTCTGCAGAAATGTCAGTTTCTTTACCCCTGACGTTATTTTTATTTTCATCGATCTTTATTCCTAAAAAGTCCATGTTTTCGCAAACCATCTTTCGAACCAAACTGGAGTTTTCGCCTATTCCTCCTGTAAACACTACAGCATCCAGGCCGTTCATTGCAGCTGCATATGCCCCTATATATTTTTTTGCTTGATATGTGAATACTTCCAATGCGAGCTTTGCTCTCTTATTTCCTTCCTGTGCAGCCTGTTCAATATCTCTAAAATCGCTGCTAACCCCCGAAATACCCAAAACGCCGCATTTTTTATTTAGATAGTCGTTTATTTTATCCAAACCTACCCCTTCTTTTTCCATAATGAAAACGGGTATATAAGGGTCCACATTCCCGCATCTTGTGCCCATAGGTATTCCTTCTAAAGGTGTAAAGCCCATACTGTTTTCTACCGATTTGCCGTATTTAACCGCTGAAATACTGGAACCATTCCCAAGGTGTAAGGTAACCAGTTTAATATTTTCTATCGGTTTGCCTAAAAATTGTGCCGCTCTAAGAGAGACATACCTGTGGGATGTACCGTGAAAACCATATCTTCTTACTCCATATTTTTGATAAAGCTCATAGGGTACTCCGTAAATATAAGCGTATTCCGGAATTGTTTGATGAAACGCGGTATCGAAAACTCCTACCATTGGCACATCCGGTAAAATCTCTTTAACAGCCTCAATGCCATAAATGTTTGGCGGGTTATGTAAAGGAGCAAGGTTTATACACTCCTTTAATACGTCCATTACCTTATCATCGATAATCACAGATCCTGAAAATTTTTCTCCTCCATGTACAACTCTATGCCCAACAGCAGAAATCTCTTTAATATCTTCAATAACACCGTATTCTTTGTGTACTAAAGCTTCAAGCATAACTTTTATTGCAACTTTATGATTAGGAATTTCTGCCGAAATCTCTACCTTGTCCTTTCCTGCCGGCTGATGCTTTAACATAGAACCTTCTAAGCCAATTCTTTCTACAAGACCTTTTGCCATAACCGATTCGTCTTCCATATTAAACAGCTGATATTTTAAAGAAGAGCTGCCACAATTGATCACCAGTACTTTCACCAAATAACACCCTTTCTTTTCTTTTATTTTACTCTTTAATTTTTGTTTTATAATTTATTTTACTAAATTCTGTGCCTGTAATGCGGTTATAGCCGCTACATTTACGATATCATCACTGCTGCATCCCCTTGATAAATCATTAATCGGCATTGCAAGCCCCTGGCTAATTGGTCCTATAGCTTCCGCCTTTGCCAGGCGCTGTACCAATTTATATCCAATATTCCCTGAATTCAAATCGGGGAATATCAGGATATTAGCTCTTCCAGCTACCTCGCTACCCGGGGCCTTAGTTTTTGCTACCTTTGGTACAAGGGCTGCATCTGCTTGCAGCTCGCCGTCCACTTTGATTTCCGGCGCTTTTTGTCTTAAAATATTAGTTGCTTCAACTACCTTGTCCACCGTTTCATGCTGTCCACTTCCCTTTGTAGAAAACGAAAGCATTGCTATAATTGGCTCTTCATCCATTAAAGCCTTCCAGGTTCTCGAAGAAGCTAATGCAATCTCTGCTAATTGCTTTGCATCGGGGTTTGGGTTTATTGCGCAATCCGCAAAAAGTATAATGCCGTTAGAACCGTACTCACAATTTGGAACCACCATTATAAAAGCACTGGAAACTACACTCACTCCTGGAGCTGTTTTTATTACCTGAAAAGCCGGTCTAAAAATATCAGCGGTGGCGGTTATAGCCCCAGCAACCATTCCATCCACATCACCATTTTTTACCATTAAGGTGCCGTACCAAATAGGATTTTTAGCAAGTTCCATTGCTTTTTCTTCCGTCATACCTTTGTCTTTTCTGAGCTGATACAAAAGTTCAGCATAATCCCTGGTTTTTTCCGAAATTTCCGGGTCAATAATTTCAATCCCCGAAAGATCAATTCCTCCTGCTATTTCTTTAATTTTCTCTTCCCGTCCTAATAGTATAACCTTTGCTATTTTCTCATCCCTGATGGTTACTGCTGCTTTGATTACCCTTTCTTCAATTCCTTCTGCAAGAACAATAGTTTTATTGGTGGCTTTCGCCCTTTCTCTTATTTTTTGAATTAAATCCATATGTAAATCTCCTTTCAGATTATTATTTAATCCAACCAAAAATAATAATATATCATCTTGGATACTAAATACAAGTGATTTAAATCACAGATTAATAGATTCTATAAAAAATTTGATTTTCCTGCTGAATAATTTTATTATTTTAATTGTAGTAAAAAATCCATTTGCCTCAGGAGGTAAATAATGAAAATAATCGGAATTGTTGCTGAATACAACCCTTTTCATAACGGGCATTACTATCATTTGAATAAAATAAAAGAAGAATTTAACCCGGATGCAATAATAATTGCAATGAGTGGAAATTTCGTCCAAAGAGGAGAACCAGCGATTTTTGATAAATGGGCAAGAACTTATATGGCTTTAAAAGGTGGAGCAGATATGGTAGTAGAATTACCGGTAATATTTTCTGCAAGCACTGCTGAAATTTTTGCCGAGGGTGCCATCAATTTATTGGGAGAAATGAAGATAGTTAATTATTTAAGTTTTGGAGTGGAGGAAAAAAAAGAAAAAGAATTAATTAAAATTGCAGAAATCCTTACAAATGAGCCCCCACCCTTTAAGCAGGAATTAAAAAGCAATCTAAAAAAAGGGTTGTCCTTCCCATCTGCAAGAGAAGCCGCTTTAATTGAATTACTGAAAGATGAATTCCCCAAAAATGATCTTTCAATTTTATTGAAGAAGCCAAATTTTATACTTGGAATTGAATACTGTAAAGCTATTTTGAAAAATGGTTATACCATTGACATTCTTCCCGTTTTACGAAAAGGCTCATCCTACCATGAATTAGAAATAAAACCTATTCCCAGCGCTACTGCTGTAAGGCGATTTTTAAAAGAAAATCCAAATATCCAAAATATTGATGAAAACCAGGAATTAAAAAATTCTCTACCTTATTTTACCTTAGATATCATAAAAAATGAAATTGAATTAAAAAGAGGACCGGTGTTTTTTGAAGATTTTGAGGAGATAATATTCGCAACACTTTTAAAAATGTCCCGGGAAGATTTCAATTTGTATTTTGATGTCAAAGAAGGCCTCGATAGAAGAATTCAAAAAGCCGTTAAGAAATCAAAAAATATCCTCGAGTTAATAGATAATATCAAGACTAAAAGATATCCCGAAACCAGAATAAGGAGAATTCTCACTCAAATACTTTTAAATATTACCAAAAATGATTTAAAATACCGTAAACCTAATTATATTAGAATTCTCGGTTTTTCCAAAAAAGGTTTTTCTCTAATTAAAGAAATTGAAAAAAGCTCTTCTTTGCCAATCGTCATTTCAGCTAAGGATATAAATAAATTGAAAGATGAACAAAAGAAACAAATAGAAAAAGATATTTTGGCATCAGATATTTATTCGCTGGCAAGACCTTCCAAAGAGCAAAGAATTTTCGGTTTAGATTATTTCAAAAAACCTATAATAATTTAATAAACCTTATTTTCACATTGATCTTAAATAATTCAATACTTCATCTATATTATTCACCGGAATAATTTTTATATTTAAGTTTTTTGCTGCTTTTTTAGCATCTTCAGCATTTTTAACGGGCACAAAAAATATTTCCGCTTTATCCCGGTAAGCTGCTAAAACCTTTTGTTTTACTCCGCCTATTTCTCCAACAGTTCCATCCAAGCTTATAGTACCCGTTCCGGCTATTTTTTTACCTTTTGTTAAATCCTCAGGTAAAAGCTGGTTTAATATTTCCAGAGTAAACATTAAACCTGCCGACGGGCCACTTATTTCACCTGTATTTATAATAATTTTTTTTGGCAATATAGGCTTCCAATCCATGGTGGTAATTAGAAGTCCTACCATTGCTTTACCTTTTTCCGTTTTACTCTCAATAGTGGGAATCGTTATAACCTTTTTCTCACCTTCCCTGTCAATTTCTAAAGTTACGGGATCCCCCACCTTTCTATTTGAAACTTTTTTTATCATTTCTTCCGCTATATTTATTTTCTCCCCATCAACTTTTTTCACTACATCTCCGGGAAATATTTTCCCCTTAGCCGGGCTATCTTCAATTACTTCCACTACCTTTGCTCCATTTCCTAAAATTTGTGGATTATAACCGGCTTTTTTAAGAGCCACTACCTCGGCAATTTTTTGACTTTCTTCCATCCACTGCTTCATATACTCGATGTATTTCTTCATATCCCAGCCCGGAGGTATTATATCTTCTTTTTTTTCTATCTCTACAGAAGGACTTAAAAAAGCATAAAGGAAAAGAGGAATATTTATATCCCTTGTAGAGACTGTAGTCAAATAAAATGCCCCTTTTTCTTCTTTGTCTCCTCCTTCAACAGAGACAATCTGTTTTAAATCAACGGTAATTCCAGGTGCAATAATAGAATAATTTTGACTTAAATAAAAGTTTAAAGCAAAAAGTATTACCAAGGTAATTATTAATTTCTTTAAATTCCTCTTTAAAAAATTATTCATAGCTTTTTTCCTCCAGCAATGATAGTATACGGGGAATTGCTTCTAAGGTAGCTCTCTTCCCTTCTTCTATACAATATTCGGGTTCCCCAAAAGCCATAGGATTCACTTTTTCTAAACGAGGGGTAATTAAAACATCACAATCATACCCTTTTAAATTTTGAATTTCCCTGCCCATTATATCAAAAGTTTCAAACAATATATCGTATATCGTATTTAAATTCTTTCGTTCGCTAAATCCCAGTTCCACACCGATCACGATATCAGCACCCATTTCTCTGGCCGCTTTACCCGGTACCCTTTCTAAAACCCCGCCATCAACTAAAATTTTTCCATCATGAGTAAAGACAGGGTTAAAAATACCCGGTATGGATATGCTGGCTCTGACTGCGAAAGCCACATTGCCTTCCTGTAAAATTAAAAGTTTTTTTGATTTCAGTTCCGTTACTGCAACGCCCAGGGGGATTTGAAGCTCTGAAAAGTCTTTATCCTTTGTAAGCAATCTTAACATCTCGTATATTTTATTGCCAGCGACTAATCCCGAGCGCGGTAGAGTAATATCAAGAAAATGGCGTCTTTTTATATTATATGCTAAACCTTCAATAATTTTAATATTTATTCCTGAAGCATATAATGCCCCGATTAAACTTCCTATACTTGAACCTGTAATTATATGTACAGGTATTTTGTATTCCTCCAGAACCTTTAATACACCAATATGGGCATATCCCTTAGCAGCTCCTGAACCCAGGGCAAGGCCTATTTTTTTTTCCAAAATTTTTCCCCCTTATAAACGAATATCGTAAAAAATACAAAAATATATATTTCTATATAAAATAAAGTTCACTTATCATTAAATTTTTTTAGGAGGCATTACTTATGCGTTTTAAAATACAAAAAAGCCGCTTATCTAAAATAAGCCAGCTAATATTACCGCTAATTGCTGTAGTGATTACCGTTTCTATAGTTCGATACCCCGAAGAAGCCTTTAAAGCTGCTTTTGAAGGATTAGATGTATGGTTTAATATTGTTCTTCCGGCTCTCCTTCCATTTTTTATAGGTTCCCAACTATTAATGGGACTGGGTGTTGTTCATTTCATGGGAGTACTTCTTGAACCAATGATGAGGCCTATTTTTAATGTCCCCGGTGCCGGTTCTTTCGTCATGGCAATGGGTTTAGCCAGCGGTTATCCCCTCGGAGCAATGCTTACAGGAAAGTTAGTAAAGAAAAAAATTTGTAACACTTATGAGGCGGAAAGGTTAATGTCATTTACCAACACTGCAGACCCTCTTTTTATGGTAGGTGCCGTAGCCGTTGGAATGTTTAAAGATGTTCGATTAGGTTCAATAATAGCATTATCTCATTATATTTCAGCATTAATCTTAGGGATAATTTTAAAGTATTATGCTTTCAATTCTCCCAGAACCGAATCTATCGGATCTGTTAAAAAAAAGGAAAACATACTATTAAAAGCTGTAAAAGAGCTCTTAAGAGCGAGAAAAGAAGACGGGAGACCAATTGGAAAAATGCTCGGAGACTGTATAAAAGATTCTATAAACTCTTTACTTTTGATTTTAGGATTTATAATACTTTTTTCAGTAATAATTCGTATACTAACCGTAGCAGGGATTATTTCGCTATTTGTTCCTTTTATCGGGAAGGTGTTATCATTAATAGGAATAAATCCAAATTTATCCCAGGCCGTAATCAGCGGAACCTTTGAAATCACATTGGGCACTCAATTGGCAAGTCAGGCTCAAGCACCCTTATTGGATAGGGTTATTATAGCAAGTGCTATAATAGCCTGGAGCGGACTTTCGGTGCATTTTCAGGTAATGAGTATGGTTAGTGATACGGATATAAAAATTACACCCTACGTAGTGGCAAGATTTTTGCATGCAGTTTTAGCGGGTATAACATCCTACATATTGATGGGTATTCCGATAAATAATTATAATGATCTGTCCTTACCCGTCTTCGCGGTTGCTCCCAAAAATACTCCGGAAAGCTGGTGGTCAATTTTTTCGATTTCAAGTCAGGTTTTTGCTTTACTAATATTCATACTAATTATATCTTCAATAATAATTTACCTTTGGAAGGGGTTCGAAGTCTTCGGATTTAAGGTAATTAAAAAGTAACTATAATTTGTTGTTTAACTCTTCCCTTCCCTTTCTAACCGATTGAAGAATTTTTTGCAATTGATTTTCCAATTCTTCTAAAACTTCATCCGCATATTTGTTAGCACCAACTCTTATTTCCCTTGCTGTCTTTTTTGCATTGGTCAATATCTCTTCGGATTTTTCTTTTGCAAGCTTGATAATCTCATTTTGATCCACCATCTTTTCAATATATTCCTTTGCTTCTTTTATAATCATCTCTCCTTCTCGCTGAGCCTCAAGTAAGATGTTTTGTCTTTCTTCTAAAATCTTTCTGGATTTTTTTATTTCTTCCGGGAGGGATTTAATCAATTCATCCAGTAATTGTAAAATTTTATCGTGATCGATTACAATTTTGTTGGAAAAAGGAAGTTTTGAAGCTTCAGCTAACATTTTTTGGATTTGTTCAATATAATAATAAGTATCCATAAGATTCCACTCCTTTAAATTTTGCATATTTTTTCTTTTAATTTAATTTCTACATGAGGCGGTACCAAATCCTTTATGCAGCCGCCAAAACCTGCAACTTCTTTTACCACGCTGGAACTTAAGTAAGAATATCTAACATTTGTCATAATAAATACCGTTTCAATTTCACTGTCTAATTTTTTATTCATTAAAGCCATTTGAAATTCATATTCAAAGTCGGAAACCGCTCTCAATCCTTTTACGATAATTTTGGCATTTTTCATCCTGGCAAAATCTACCAGCAAGCCGGTGAAGGATTCCACTTCCACATTTTCTATATTTTTTGTTGCTTCTTTTATCATGTCAATTCTTTCCTCTACCGTAAATAAAGGCTTTTTGTTGGGATTTTTTAAAACCGCAACAATAATGCGATCAAATAGTTTAGAACTCCTTTCGATCACATCAATATGCCCGTTTGTAATAGGATCAAAACTACCGGGATAAATCGCTATTTTCACTTCAATTCCTCCTAAAAAAAACAAGTTTTGTAATGCCGTATTTTTTTTCTTTAATTACAGTAAATTCTTCAGTTAAATTTATTTTTTCATTAAAAGAACACTGTAAAATTACCAGGGTATTGGTTTTTATAAAACCTTCCTCTTTCAGAGCATTTATACAGTCAATATTAAAATCTCCATAAGGTGGGTCAAGAAATATAATATCAAAATCATCTTTTTCCGTAAAACTATAAAAGATTTCCGGAATTTTTCCTCTTATAATTACCGCTTGTTCTTCAACTCCAAGAGTTTTTATATTTTCTCTTATCACTCTGCAGGCTTCTTTGTCCTTTTCAATAAAATATACTTTTTTAGCTCCCCGGCTTATTGCTTCAATGCCTACTGCTCCTGTCCCTGCATAAGCATCGAGAAATATAGAATTGATCACTTTTTCTCCCAGAATATTAAACAAAGCTTCCCTGACCATTTCTGAGGTAGGCCTTGTTTTGAGTCCCTTCAGGGATTTTAATTTCCTTCCTCTTAAAGTACCACCTATTATTCTCATTTTATTCCACCCGCCAAAAATCTCATTATAATTTTAACACAACAATTTTTGTTTTTAAATAAAATTGCTCTTTATTTTATGTAAAATATGGTATAAAATTTATTAAAATGAATATTATATATAATGAAATCCCCATAAGCTCTTCCTCCGGTTTCTCCTCTCCCATGCCGGCAAAATTGCCGGCTCTTTTTTTAGAACATAAAAGAACAGGCTCGCTTTTTAAGCTGAGCCTGTTCTTTTTTATCTATTTTTTACTGAGTAGGCGTCCCGCCACTCAAACGTCTTTCATAATCCTCAATCATTCTTTTTACCATATGGCCTCCTACTGCACCGCAATCCCTGGCAGAATAATTGCCCCAGTATCCATCCGGAGGAGCAGTGATTCCAACCTCGCGTGCGATTTCAGCTTTGAATTGTTCCATAGCTCTCCTTGCTTCGGGAACTACGAGTTTATTTCTCTTTTGACCAAGTGCCATCTTTTTTTCACCTCCTTTTTGCGTTTTCTACTATTATCATTCCACGCAAAAAGGACTACATACTAGAACTATCTGGATATTATACCAAAGTTTATTAATAATTATTTTTCTGAATTTTTTTATAAATGTCTTATTCTCTCGGATACTATTTCTCTTATTTTTTCAAACTCCTTAGTCTTAATCAAACCCTTATCGTAAATGAAATCAGCCAGTTTTTTCGTCTCCTCTATCATTTTCAAATTATTTATGTATCCTGCAAATTTAAACTCCGGAAGTCCATGCTGTTTTTCTCCTAAGAATTCTCCGGGACCTCTCAATTCCAAATCTTTTTGCGCGATTTCAAAACCATCGGACGTTTTCAAAAGTACTTTTAATCTTTCTCTCGCATCCTCTTCCCGGGAATCGGTGATCAATATACAGCACGAATCTAAATTTCCTCTGCCAACTCTCCCTCTTAATTGATGTAACTGGGCAAGTCCAAATCTTTCTGCATTTTCAATAATAATCAAAGTAGCGTTTGGAACATCAACTCCTACTTCTACAACTGTGGTACTAATAAGTACCTGAATTTTTTTTGATAAAAAATCTTCCATGACTTTGTCCTTTTCCGCATTTTTTAGTTTTCCGTGAAGAATGCCTACTTTTAAATCAGGAAATTCCTTAACTATTTCATCGTATTTTTCTTCAACACTTAAAAGACCAAAATTATTTTTTTCTACAGCCGGACAGATAATATATACCTGATGGCCTTTTTCAACTTCGGAAATCATAAATTTATACACTCTATGTTTTAATTCGCTATTTACCAAATATGTAGCAATTTTTTTTCTACCCTTAGGCATTTCATTAATTATCGAAATGTCAAGATCCGCATATAAAGTAAGAGCTAAGGTTCTTGGTATGGGCGTAGCACTCATTACCATTACGTCGGGATAGAATCCCTTTTTTACTAATTCTTCCCTTTGCCTGACACCAAACCGGTGTTGCTCATCTGTTATAACAAGTCCGAGATTAGCAAATTCCACATCTTCCTGTAAAAGAGCATGGGTACCGACAACCACACTGATTTGATTTTTTTTAATCTTTTCTAATATTTCTTTTCTCTTAGCACCCATATTCCCTTTCAATATTTCTACTTTAGTTCCAAAAGGATTTAAGAATTTATTTAAATTTTCATAATGCTGTTGGGCTAAAATTTCGGTAGGAGCCATAAATGCACTTTGATATCCGTTTTTATATGCAAGGTAAATAATGGAAGCTGCTACAACTGTTTTTCCCGAGCCTACATCCCCCTGTAAAAGCCTGTTCATTACTTTCTCACTATTTAGATCCTGAAGAATTTCTTTTAAAACCCTTTTTTGTCCCCTGGTTAATTTAAATGGAAGGTTATTTAAAAAAGGGCTGAGATTAAAATCCCTATATATATTGCTCCTCTTTTTTCCGAGGAGATATTCCTTAGTAGCTCTCATCCCCATTTGAAAGATTAATAATTCTTCAAAGGCGAGACTGTCTTTTGCCTTTTTAAGACTATCCCAGTTTTTTGGAAAATGCATTTCATAAACAGCTTTTGCCTTGGGCATTAAATCGTATTTTTGCGTTATAAATTGAGGTAATATTTCTTCGCTTTTCAGTAATAAATAATAATCCCTAAAAGCTCCTTCTATTATTTTTTGCAAATTTTTCTGGGTTAATCCCCTGGTAAGGGAATATACCGGTAAAATTTTATTTATTTTTTTTATATCTTCCTTCACCTTATAATACTGAGGACTTAGTATTTCATATTCGCCAAAATTCTTCCTTAATTTTCCAATAACTATTAATTTTTCATTTTTGAATAGATTACTTTTAATATAAGGCTGATTAAAAAAAACCAAATTTGCATTGTTTTCCCCATCCGTCACAGGAATTTTCGTTAATACAATACCGCTTCTGGTTATTAGATCTTGCCCCGGTTCCTTCACCTCAAGAAAAAAAGTGGTCTTTTGATCTTCTATCGCTTCCTTCAATTTCACTGGTGTGAGATCGATATAGTCCCTTGGAAAAAAAAATAAAAGGTCTTTAACGGTTTTTATATCAAGGGCTTTTAAAAGTTTCGCCCTTGCCGGTCCGACCCCTTTTAAATAGCGAACATCCAAATTAAGGTCCAAAAATACCACCTCTCGTCTATTCTAAGGAAAGAATATAATAATAAAGATTTTGCCCTCCTTCATAAATTTCAACCTCTAAATCCGGAAAATTGTTTTCTATCAGGTCTTTCATTTCATTTTTTTCCTGTTCATTAATGTCATTCCCCGTATAAATAGTTAACAAATTGCCATTCTTTTTTTCTATCATGTGAAAAATCATAGGTAATAATACATCTTTACAGTTACTACCAACTACCTTTAGCTCTCCATCTACTATGCCCAAAATATTCCCCTCTTTTATCTCATGCCCGTTCCATTTAGAATCCCTGACTGCAAAAGTTATTTCTCCAGTAACCGCATTGTCAAAAGCTTTCATCATATTTTCTATATTGGTCTCTATGTCTTCCTCGGGATTAAAGGCCATTAGCGCAGAAATTCCCTGCGGAAATGATTTTGTAGGTATTACATATACCTTTTTTTCGCTTATTTTTTTTACCTGCTCCGCAGTTAAAATTATATTTTTATTATTGGGCAATAAAATTACATTGTTAGCATTTTGGTTTTCAATTATTGATAAAATACTTTCCGTACTGGGATTCATAGTTTGCCCGCCTTCAATAATTATATCCGCACCCAGGGTTTTAAATATTTCTTTTATCCCTTCACCCGATGCCACCGAGATTATCAACGTTTCTTTTACTGTCTCCTCAGAGGTACTTTGTTCTTTTTGCGCAATGTATTCTTGATGCTGCAATTTCATATTGTCAATTTTGACGGTCCTCAATTCACCGTATCTTAAAGCCTCTTCCAATACCTTCCCCGGATGGTTTGTATGAATATGTACCTTGGCCAAATTATCCATTCCAGTTACTATGAGGGAATCACCCAATTCGATAAGGGAGTTTCTAAGTCTCTCTACAGGAATTTGATTTTTGCTTTCCACTATAAACTCCGTACAGTATAAAAATGTTAGCTCAACTTCTTCGAATTGGATCTTATTATCAATTTTTTCTTTTTCAATAGAAGGTAATAATTCTTCCTTTATATCTCCGGTGTTTTTAAGTGCTTTTAAAAAACCTTCTGCAAGAAATATAAGCCCCTTTCCGCCGGCATCAACTACACCGGCTTCTTTTAATACCTTCAGCATTTCTGGAGTTTTTTCAAGCACCTTCTTGCCATGTTCTATTGTTACTTCCAGCACTTCTATAATGTCTTTGTTTTTTGAAGATTCCATCTGCATTTTTTGGGCCATCTCCCTGGCTACGGTAAGTATTGTTCCCTCTACAGGTTTCAAAATCGCTTTGTATGCTTCTTCAACCCCTTTTTGAAAGGAATTGGCAAGGTCCTTAGCTTTTAAAATTTTTTTGTCAGAACCTATAGCGGCAGCAAAACCCCGGAATAACTGAGAAAGAATAACCCCTGAATTGCCCCTGGCTCCCATCAAAGCTCCCCAGGCAGCAGCATCTGCCAATTTTTTTAAGTCATTTTCAGGCATCTTTTTCATTTCTTCCACTGCTTGCTCTATTGTCAACGACATATTGGTCCCCGTATCGCCGTCCGGAACGGGATAAACATTTAATGAATCAACAATTTTTCGATTATCCGACAGATTTTTTGAAGCTAAATATAAAGCCCTGCGAAAAAGCTCTGCATCAATGTATTCAAGCTGCAATGTATAAACCCCCTTTTACTTTACGCGTACGGTTTTTACTATGACATTTACTTTGTCAGGAACTATTCCCAGGTATTTATTTAAATTATAATGCACTTTTTCGATAACATTATGAGCTACTTCGCTAATTTTAATTCCGTACTGGACAGCGATGTAAATATCAACAATCAGATTATTTTCATCAATATGTACCTCTACTCCCTTACCCAAATTATCCCTTCCAAGTAATTCTATAATACCATCGCTCATTTTTTGGGATACCATACCCACCAGTCCATAACATTCAATAGCTGCATTGCCGGCAACTACCGCAATAACCTCCCGGGTAATATTTATTGTTCCAAGAGGAGTTTTAATTAAATTTTTCAAAACGGGCCCTCCTTCTAACATAGCCTTTGCATATTTCAATTATAATATATTTTTATTATTTTTTTAAGACAACATGTCACTTATTATTGAAGTCAATTTTGCATTATGATAAAATTACTTTGTTGTCATTAAATATATAGTTATATTCATAATTAAGGAGGTGTTAATAATATGGCAAAGTGTGAAATTTGCGGGAAAACTCCCCAATCAGGTATGCAAATTAGCCATTCTCATATTAGAACAAAAAGAAAGTGGCGCCCAAATATCCAAAGGGTAAATGCTATTATAAACGGATCTCCCAAAAGAATAAATGTTTGTACCCGTTGCCTGAGGTCTGGAAAGGTAAAGAGGGCAGAATAATAGCGTGCTAAAATTTAAGCACGCTTTTATTTTTCATAAAACTAATTCTTATTTTTCGTAAAAATCTTCATAACCTTTTTTACAATATTGCTTATTTTTTTGGGAATTTTAATGACATATATTCTCATTTTAATCCCCCGCATATTTTAATTTTTCAGTATAATCATTCCAAAACCGATCAATAACATTCCAATCAAGCACATCCAAATCCAGGAAGGAAGAAAAAAGAGTAAAAGTAAAGCTCCAATACCGATTGTAAAACCACCTATAATTCTCTTATACCTGAAATATTTAAATCTAAAGTTCCATAACACCCGATCACCCCCGGGCTTTTTCCACATAATTTATGTATCAGTACATATATTATATTCACCTTCGTGAAGCGCTGACACTAAAAATCCCGGAAAATAAATTTCCGGGATAACTTTTTTTAATATACAATTAATTAATTTATTTATATTAATTTCAATTTTTTTATTACCCCCTTGGGGTCGCAACTTTTGTATATCGCGGAACCCGCAACCAAAATATCCGCTCCAGCTTTTACAATTTTTTCCGCATTATCTTCATTGATTCCACCATCTACTTCGATTAAGGTTTTATAATTATTTTTTAAAATAATTTGTTTCAGCGTGGAAATTTTTTTTAATGCGCTTTTTATAAAGCTTTGCCCTCCAAATCCAGGATTCACTGACATTACCAGGATTAAATCCACTTCTTCCAGTATATCTTCGATTAAACTTACCGGTGTTGCAGGGTTAATAGCAACCCCTGCTTTTATCCCCAATTTTTTAATGTCCTGTATAGTTCTATGAACATGATGTGTAGCCTCCTGATGAAAGCTTATTATATCAGCTCCCGCTTCCGCGAAATCCTTTAAGTACCTTTCGGGGTTTTCGACCATCAGGTGAACATCAAAAGGAAGATTTGTCACCTTCCTAATACTTTCTATCACACAGGGTCCAAGGGTTATATTCGGTACAAAATTACCATCCATTACATCAATATGAATAAAATCTGCTCCAAAATCTTCTACCTTTTTTATTTCTTGTTCAAGATTAGAAAAGTCTGCCGACAAAATCGAAGGAGCAATTTTCGCCAACTGTATACCTCCCTGTAAATCTTTTTCAAAAACTACTTTTATACCATAACTCGCCATCTACCCATACTTCTACATCAATAGTCCCGGTTCCTTCTACAGGAACGATTACCGGACTGTCTTTTGAAGAGTGTTTGTTTTCATAAATAGTTCTTTTTCCTTTATCGTCGGTCACTACCACTTTTACTGCAAATTCCCCCTCCCTTTGGGGTAGCGGTATGGATAGATTAAATTTTTTTGTTTCTACTTTACCCGAGCTTACCGTCAGGTTTACTATAGTGCCGTTATCTACTTCCAAACCCGCTTTAGGATTCTGATCTATAACGAAGTTTTTTTCATAATCGGAAGAAGGTTTGTAACTTATTTGCCCGATGCTTAAATTAGCCGTTATTAGTTCATTTTGAGCTTCGGTCAAACTCTTCCCTATGAGATAGGGTATAATTACCTTCTTTGCTTCGGGCCCAAGGCTTATAGTGATATTTATTTCTGTATTTTCAGGTAACAGTAACCCTTCTCTTGGATTTTGGTCCATTACTACTCCTTGAGGATATTCAGAGGAATTAGCCCGTTGAATTTGACCTACTTTAAAATTAGATGAAGTTATAAGATTAATTGCTTCTGTTTCGGAAAGCCCTATTACGCGGGGCACCTCAAAAGTTCGAGGCCCCTTACTTACAATAAGGCTTACAGGCGGATGATTAATTTTTACTACTTCTCCCCCTTTTGGGTCCTGATCCACCACTTCGCCCACAGGCTCATTGGAAAATATCCTTTCAGTTACCTCATACTTTAAATTTTTCTCTGCTAACTTCTTTGCTGCTTCTTCTTCCGATAATCCTATGACATTTGGAACGGTTACTTCCGGGACATCGAAATATTGTTTTGCAATATACATTCCTAAGTAAGAGAACGCAATGAATAAAATAATTAACGAAGATAAAATTAAGAATACATGGAAATAACTCCTTTTTCTATTTATTTTTCTCGCTGTAGCTTTTATTTTTTCTCCCTCTTCCATGCCTTTAAAAATCATAGTTTTTTCCGATTCAGGAAGAACAAAGCCCGATTCTTCCAATTTCTTTTGTGCTTTAATAATATCTCTTTTTAACTCCGAAATTGTCTGATATCTATTTTCCGGTAATTTTTCAAGACATCTGCTTATGATATCTTCTATAAAATCAGGGAATCCAGAAAGCATTTTAGATATGGATGCCGGTTTTTCTTGCAAATGTTTTAATGCTACCGACACAGGACTGTCTCCCGTAAAGGGCAGTTTCCCGGTAAAAGCTTCGTACAATAATACTCCAAAAGAATATATATCCGACCTTTCGTCAGTATAATCCCCTTTTGCCTGCTCCGGTGAAAAATAGTGAACCGAACCAACAATACCACCGCTGTTTGTAATGGTAGAGCAGTTTATAGCACGGGCAATACCAAAATCGGTAACTTTAACCCTTCCTTCCGGAGTAATTATAACGTTATGTGGTTTGATATCCCTGTGAATAATTTTATTCTTATGAGCACATTCAATAGCATCACATATTTGTCTTGCAATTTCCAGTACCAGCGGAGCGGGTAACGGCCCTTCTTCCTTAATAATTTGTTTTAATGTTTTACCCTCTACGTATTCCATTACAATATAATGTATCCCATCTTCCTTACCCACATCGTATATACTAACAATGTTAGGGTGAGATAAACTCGCCGCAGCTTGTGCCTCTCTCCGAAATCTAATAACAAAATCATCATCATTAGAATACTCGGGCCTCAATACCTTTACGGCAACCAATCTATTCAAAAGGGTGCATCTGGCTTTATATACTATCGCCATGCCGCCCCCACCAATTTCCTCCAGTATTAAATACCTATTACCCAATTTCCTTCCCAGCATAAACCTATCATCTCCATTTAATAATCGATGATAATTGTAACAACAGTAATATTGTCATATCCACCTTTTTCGTTTGCAAAATTAACTAATTCTTTGCATATTTCCTCAGGATCTTTGTTTTTTTCCACCACATCTTTAATTTCCAAATCTGAAAGCATCGAAGTCAATCCATCGCTGCAAATTAATATTACATCACCTTTTTCCAGATAAACTTTTAAAATATCAGGATCTGAGAATTCCTCTATCCCCAGAGCTTTTGTAATTATATGCTTCATCGGATGTAATTTCATTTCTTCAAAGTTTATTTTACCTTGCTCCATTAATTCCCAGACAAGGGAATGATCTTTTGTGATTTGATTAATGTTTTGATTTCTAATTATATAAAGCCTGCAATCTCCTAAATGTCCTACAAATAATTTCTTTTGCACTATAACCGCTACGGTTGATGTAGTTCCCATACCTAAACACTCTGAATCACTATAGGATTTTTCCAGTATTTTTTTATTTGCAAAATAAAAAGCCTCTTTAATCAGTTCTTTAATTTCATCCTCTTTATAAAGTTTTTCTTTCTTGTTATATAAATAGGATGAAATCTCGTCTACAGCTATTCTGCTCGCTATTTCTCCGCCATTATGACCGCCCATACCATCGGCAACTATAAAAACCAAGGGTTCTTCATTATTATCCGGCATAAAAAAAGCATCTTCGTTATTGGGCCTCAATTTACCTTTATCAGTTATTCCCCAAAATATCATCCTTCCACCTCTTTTAATAAACTCCACCGGAGCTGACCGCATGCCGCTTCAATGTCGCTACCCATTTTAGCTCTTATAGTTATAGGAATACGATTTTCCTCCAGAACCTTTTCGAACCTTCTTATTGCTCTCGGATCGCTACCTTTAAATAGCTTTTCTTTTACAGGGTTTAAAGGAATCAGATTGACATGACATAACATTCCCCTTAAAAGGTCGGCAAGTTTTTTAGCACACTCTTCTCCATCATTAACTCCGGAAATTAAAATATACTCAAAACTAATTCTCCTTTTAGTTTTCATTATATAAAAATTACAGGCTTCGAGCAATTGGGAGATATTATATTTTCTATTTATGGGCATTAACTTGTTTCTTAAATCATCAAAAGGTGCATGAAGTGAAATGGAGAGGGTTATTGGCATGTTTTCCTCGGCAAGTTTGTAAATATAAGGGACAATTCCGCACGTGGAAACAGTAACTTTTCTTAAGCTAATATTGAGGCCAAGGGGGTTATTTAATAATCTTAAAAACTTAATCAATTCTGTATAATTTAAAAGAGGTTCTCCGCTTCCCATTACCACCACATGGCTCACTCTTTTATTAATTTGTTTTTCAATCTGTAGAATTTGATCCACCATTTCCCAAGCCTCTAAATTTCTTACTATTCCTCCTAAGGTGGATGCGCAAAAAGCGCACCCCATAGCACATCCCACCTGGCTTGACACACATACGCTGACTCCATAAGAATATTCCATTTTCACACTTTCAATAATATTTCCATCCTCTAAAAGAAAAATATATTTAGAGGTCTTATCCTTTTTTGAATCAACTTTTTTTAAAATTTTTATCTCGCTTATATATGCATATTTTTTTAATTGTACAATCAGGTTTTTAGGAAGGTCGCTCATTGATTCAAAGTCTGATACTCCCTTGTAAATCCACCTATAGATTTGCCTTGCACGAAAATCCTTTTCTCCCAGGGTTCTTACATATTCGGTAAGTTCGTTAAGGTCCATTGATTTAAGGTTTTTTTTCTCCATTATAAATCCTCCATTATTTCACCCTTTTTATCCTTGCTATGAAAAAGCCATCTATGCCATGAATATGGGGAAAAGTTTGCAAAATCCCTTTATTTTTAATATAAGGGTGCAATTTTTCGGGCAATAAAGGTTTTAAATCATCAAGCTGAAAATCTTTATTTTCCATCAAAAATGAATATACCACATCCTCATTTTCACCGGGTTCTAAGGTACAGGTGCTGTAAACAATTACTCCTCCCGGTTTTACATAGTTGGAACAGGTTTTCAAAAGTTTCAGCTGTTCATTTCTTAATAAAAGTATATCCTCAGCCTTTTTTGACCACTTAATATCGGGCTTGCGTTTTATTACTCCAAGCCCACTGCAGGGAGCATCTACCAGGACCTTATCGAAATACGCTGTATATTTTTCATCGATAATAGCTGCATCCTTTTGTTCTGTTTTTACGATGGAAACACCCATTTTTTCGCAAAGTTTGTCAATTAAATCCAATCTATGAGGATGTATGTCCCATGCAATTATCTGTCCCTCGTTTTCCATTAGTTGAGCAATATAAGTGGTTTTACCTCCCGGGGCTGCAGCAGCATCTAAAACCCTGTCTTTTTTGTTAACTCCCAGCGCTCTAACTACTAAAAGAGAACCTTCATCTTGAGGTTGAAAATAGCCCTTCATAAAACTTTCTGAGTCGGTAAAATTATGAGCCTTCACAAGATATAATGCTTCATCAATAAAGTATCCTTTATTTACTTCGTACCCTTCTTTCTCAAGAATGGTTTTTAGTTCATCCACACTTACCTTTAAAGTATTTACCCTGATACATAGTCTTGGCTTTTCATTTAAAGCCTGAATTAGTTCCTTTGTGAATTCATAACCGTAAAGTTCCATCCATCTCGCAATCATCCACTTTGGAAAAGAGTAATATATACTTAAAAACCTTTCAGGTTCCTTTTTTTCATCGGGGTACTCGATTTCATTTATCTTTCTTATAACATTTCTTAATACTGCATTTACAAATCCCGCAGAAAATTTTCTATACTTTTTGGCAAGTTTCACCGATTCATTTACTACGGCATAGGAAGGAATTTTATCGAGAAATAATATTTGATAAACGCCGATGCGAAGAATGTTTAAAACAATATTATCAAGTTTCCCCACCGAAATACTGGATACCTTTGAAATAATATAATCTATACGAATGCGATTTTTAATCACTCCGTAAACGAGCTCCGTAGCAAGATTCTTATCCTGTTCACTTAAATCTTTTTTAAATTGAGCATTCAATTCTAAATTAGAATAAGAACCTTTTTCTACCTTTTCAATAACTTTGAGTGCAACCTCCCGGGGATTAACCTTTCGCTTTTCAATTTCCAAATTCATCACCTTCTGAGATAGGATGCCCTATAACATAATCCCATGCTTTCATTCTCTTTCTCCCGGTTTCCTGAAGTTCAGTAATTAATAGGGTGCCATCACCTGTACCCACCAAAATCCCCTCATTTTTTAGAATTTTAATTATTCTTCCGGGGTTTTCGCTTTGATCCTTTCTATATTGTGCTTTCCAAATTTTTATTTCCTGTCCTTTAAAAAATGTATAAGCCCCGGGCCAGGGATATGTGCCTCGTATTAAATTATATATATCCTTAGCACTTTTATACCAGTGTATTAGTCCATGTTCCTTTTTTAAAATAGGAGCATATGTCGCTTTTTTATCCTCCTGGGGAATTCTTAAAAGATTACCCCTTTCAATCTCCTTTAGACTCTTTAACAAAAGATCCGCTCCCAAATTGGAAAGCCTGATCGATAAATCCTCGCTGGTCCAGTTATCTTCAATAACTATCTTCTCCTGTAAAAAAATATCACCGGTATCCATTCCCTCATCCATCCACATTATGGTTACACCGGTTTCCCTTTCCCCATTAATTATTGCCCATTGAATGGGGGCAGCTCCTCTATATTTAGGGAGAAGGGAGGCATGTACATTAATACAGCCAATAGCAGGTATTTTCAATATGCTCTGAGGAAGGATTTGCCCAAAAGCTACTACTACAATTAAATCGGGTTTTAACTCTTCTAACTTTTTTACAATATCCGGTTGTTTTACCTTTTGAGGCTGCAGAACGGGAATATTAAATTTTAGTGCCTGTACTTTTACCTCGGGTGGAGTTAAAATTTGTTTTCGCCCTTTTGGTTTATCCGGTTGAGTCACTACCGCCATAACATCGTAGTTATTTTCCAGCAAAACATTTAGTGAAGGAACGGCAAATTGTGGGGTCCCCATGAAAATTATTTTCATATCTATTCATCACCTTTTTTTTCTTCGATAATATTATTTGCTTTGTCTATGAATAAAACACCATTTAAATGATCTATCTCATGGCAAATAGCCCTTGCAAATAGACCCTCTGCCTCAAGTTCAAATTCCAAACCCTTTTCATCCTTTGCCTTCACCTTTAATCTTTGAGGCCTTGCCACTTCACCATAAACTCCCGGGATGCTCAAACAACCTTCCACATCTATTATTTCACCATCCATTTCAATAATTTCCGGATTTATAAAAACGTTCAAACCTTCCCCTATATCCACTATTATTACTCTTTTTAATATTCCTACCTGAGGCGCAGCAAGACCAATACCGTTTGCTTTTTTCATGGTCTCCGCCATATCTTCTATTAGCATCTTGAGCCTATTATCAAAAATAGTTACCTCTCTTGCTTTTTTTCTTAATATGTCATCTCCTAATTTTCTTATTTCTCTGTAAGCCATGGCTTGCCTCCTTAAAATATTCTTGAATTTATTTTCACCATAAAATCACTATAAAAGCTCATAAGGATCTAAATCCCAGGAAAAGTTAACCTTATCCTCATTAACAGAAATTTCTTTAAGCTGTTTTTGGGCTTGAATTAAAGGTGTATATTTCTTACTTTTCATAAGTATATTGTAGCGAAAATTATCTTTAATTTTAAACCGTAGAGCAGGTATGGGCCCTAAAATTTCTACTTCCTCCTCAATACAACTTTTTAACATCTCACATATTTTCCAGGATAAATTTTCCACATACTCCTTATCCGTTCCCGAAAGGGTTATGTTTAAAAGATGACAGAAAGGGGGATAATTATATTCTTTTCTATTCTTCAGTTCCTGTTTAAAAAAATTATTTAAATCGTAGCTTACCGCCGCCTTAATAACATAGGATTCAGGACAATAGGTTTGAATCAGAACCTTACCACCGGTAAGTCCCCTGCCTGCTCTACCCGCCACCTGGGTTATAAGCTGAAATGTCCTTTCTCCCGAACGAAAATCAGGAATATTTAATGTTATATCTGCCAAAACTATTCCTATTAAAGAAACCTTTGGAAAATCAAGGCCTTTTGCGATAGTTTGGGTCCCTATTAAAACGTTGGCCCTTCCCGTTTTGAATTCCAACAATTTCTCTTTTAACATCATTCCTTTTTTAGAAACTACATCGGCATCAATTCTCACAGTTTTGATTTCCGGAATAAATCTTTTTATTTCCTCCTCGATTTTTTCTGTTCCCGTTCCGTAATACCCTATTTTATTACCTTTACATTTCGGACATGTTTCTAAAGCCTTTACTTTAAAGTCGCAGTAATGACATTTTAAAGATTTATCTTCTAAGTGATAAACCAGGGATATGTCACAATGAGGACATTTTGCCACATATCCGCAATCCCTGCATAAAACAAAAGTTGAATAACCTCTTCGGTTTAAAAACAAAATAGCCTGTTCTTTTCTTGCTACTGTATTTTCTAATTCTTCAATCAAACGGCGGCTGAAAATACTTTTATTACCTTTTTTCAATTCTTCCCTCATATCAATAATTTCAAAGGCGGGCAAAGGTCTATTATTAATTCTTTTTCTCATTTTTACTAACAAGAAATTACCTCTTTGCACCTCATATATACTTTCCAACGAAGGAGTAGCACTTCCGAAAATTAATAATAAATCCTCTTTTTTTGCTCTCAATCTGGCCACAATCCTTGCATCGTAAAAAGGGTACTCCGATTGCTTATAAGAAGTTTCATGCTCTTCGTCCAGCACTATAATTCCTAAATTTTTTACAGGAGCAAAAATGGCTGAACGAGCTCCTATAACAATATTTACTTCCCCTTTTAAAATTCTTACCCATTCGTCAAATCTTTCTCCATCAGTAAGTGCGCTGTGTAAAATCGCGATTTTCCCCGGAAATCTCCTTTCAAAGATATCCACTACCTGAGGTGTCAGGGAAATTTCCGGGACCAGGATAATGGCGCCTTTGCCTCTTGATATTACCTCCTCAATCACTCTTATATAAACTTCCGTCTTTCCGCTGCCCGTTACGCCGAATAACAGAACAGGTTTTTTTTGTTCGTCAAAATTTTTTAAAATAGTTTTAACGGCATCTTTTTGCTCTACTGAAAGATTTATTTCATGAGAATCGAAATTATAGTCATTATAATTCCCCAAGGAATATTTAATTTTTGCCCTATTGGCAGCATCGTATTCTTTAAAAACAGCATTTTTCTTATAAAGAGCATTGAGCCCATTTCTCACTTTTTCTTTTTCTATTCCCGTTGCTCTTGATACTTCCTCGACGGAAGCTCTTTCCTTATCCAGTAAAAATAAATATATTTTTTTTTGAATATCGGAATTCAAGCTATCGGTAAATTGTCTGTTAATCTTATATGTTATTGTTTTCTTTAGTCCACTTTTTACTGGACACATCAATTTTAAAAAATCAATTAAATAAGCCCCATAGTATTCGGAAAGACTTTTAGCCAGATCTATTAAAGCTTCCGGTATTGCTACCTCTTCTACTTCGATTATGCTTTTTAATTTATTTCTCAGTTTTTCATCTATCAACTCTTCCTCTTCAAAATCAACAACAAATCCCCGGGTTTTTTTATTATTAAAAGGCACCAATACCCTGCTACCAATTCTAATTTTTTCTTTTAATTCCTCCGGAATTATATAAGAATATTCCCCTTTGACCCTGGGGTGTTTAACATCTACCGCAATTTTAGCTATTTTTTTCAACCCCGTACCTGTTTACTCAAAGTACCAAAAAGGCACATTTGAGGCTGGGCTATTTTTGTCCGCCTTTTTAAGCGTGCTTCTTCCCAGCAGGCGGATTTAAGCACGCTCTTTTAAAATCGCCTTTATTCTATCTAAAATCAGATGAGCTACTTCTTTTTTACTCAGTAACGGAAATTCTTCTATTTTTCCACTCTTGTATAAAATTTTTACAATATTAGTATCCACCTCAAAACCGGCACCCTGTTTTGTCACATCATTTAAAACTATCATGTCAAGGTTCTTCTTAATTAATTTCTCTCTTGCATTTCCTTCAGGAAGATCCGTCTCGGCAGCAAAACCTACCAATATTTTTTCTCCTTTTTTTTCTCCGAGCTCCTTTAAAATATCGGGATTTTTAACAAGTTCAATAACAATTTCCTCATCAGATTTTTTTATCTTATGTTCACTTTTATGCTTTGGTCGATAATCGGAAACAGCTGCTGCTTTTATAATTACATCAGCCCACTGAAAAAGCTCATTGACCTTATTTTTCATTTCTTCAGCCGTTTCCACTTTATGAAATAAATGTAATTTTTCGGGAGGGGAAATACTTACCGGCCCGGAAATCAACGCAACCTCGGCTCCTCTTTCTAAGGCAGCTTCCGCTATTTTATAACCCATTTTCCCCGACGACCTATTTGAGATAAATCTTACCGGATCAAAATACTCTCTCGTCGGTCCTGCAGTTATCAAAATCTTTATCCCTTTTAAATCTTCCTGTTTTACTGCAACTTTTTCCACATAGTCAATAATATCTTCAGGGGCCGGAAATCTTCCTTTACCTACCTTGCCACAGGCCAAAAAGCCCTCATCCGGTTCAATAACATAGCATCCGTTCTTTTTTAAAATATTTATGTTTCTCTGGGTGATGGGATTTTCATACATATTTACGTTCATAGCCGGAACTATAATTTTTGTAGCCTTTGTAGCTAAAAATGTGGTTGTCAGCATATCATCCGCAATTCCGGAAGCTAATTTTGCAATAATATTAGCTGTAGCGGGAGCAATAACAAATATATCTGTTTTATCCGCGAGGGATACATGTTCAACTTCCCAATTGGAAGGCTCTTTAAACATATCTTTTATTACGGGATTCTCGGAAAGTATCTGAAAAGTAAGGGGAGCTACGAATTTACAGGCCGATTCCGTCATTACGACCTGCACATAAGCTCCCCTTTTTTTAAAAAGTCTTGTTAATTCACAAGCCTTATAAGCGGCTATGCTGCCGGTTACTCCTAATAATATGAATTTACCTTTTAGCATCTCAAATCCGTCCTTTTATTTTGTTTTAATTCGTTCTACTTTAATTTTACCCGCATCCAATTCAAAAAGTGCTATGGAAACGGGTTTGGTAGTCTTCACATCTACTAATTTGGGAGCTCCTTCCACCAGTTGTCTTGCTCTTTTTGCAGCAGCAACCACAATGGTATATTTACTATCGAATTTTGCAGTTAAAGAGTCGATTGAAGGATACATCATATATTACCCTCACCCCTTAATGCATTTTATTTATCAAGTCCTTATTCCTGTAAACCCTGCATTTTTCAGCCAGAATTATGGCTTGTAATTTTTCTACTGCTTTATCTATATCATCATTAACGATTACATAATCGTAAGACGAAAGGGCTTTCAATTCGTCTAAGGCACACATCAATCTAAGCCTTAATGATTCTTCTGTTTCACTCCCCCTCTTTTCAATCCTCCTTTTTAATTCTTCCAGGTTAGGAGGAAGTATAAAAATAAAAACAGCATCCTTCCAGTTTTGTTTTATTTGTTTTGCTCCCTGTATATCAATTTCTAAAATTACATCCTGTCCGTTTTTTATCTTTTCTTCTACGAACTTTTTTGGGGTGCCGTAGTAATTGTTATATACATTTGCCCATTCTAAAAAGCATCCTTCTTTAATCATCCTTTCGAAATTCTCTTTATCTGTAAAAAAGTAATTAACCCCATTTTTTTCTCCGGGTCTTGGAGAGCGAGTGGTATAAGAAATGGAAAGGGCGATATTGGTGTTTTTTTCCAGTAACTTGCTGCAAACTGTTCCTTTACCTGCCCCAGACGGTCCCGATAGAACTATAAGCATTCCCTCATTATTCATAATTTCTACTCTCCTATTTTACTTCTTCCTCATCAATTTCCTCTTCTTCAATTGCCTTTTCGCTTAATCTATTCGCTACCGTTTCCGGCTGCACGGCAGATAAGATAACATGATCACTATCGGTAATAATTACAGCACGAGTCCTCCTGCCGTAAGTAGCATCAATAAGCATTCCTCTGTCTCTTGCTTCTTGAATAATTCTTTTTATAGGTGCAGATTCCGGGCTTACTATTGCAATAATTCTATTGGCAGAAACTATATTACCAAAACCAATATTAACTAATTTTATGTCCACAAGATATTCCCTCCTGGTAATATTATTCTAAATTCTGAACCTGTTCCCTTATTTTTTCAAGCTCGCTTTTAATGTCGATAACCTGTTTTGAAATTTCATAATCCGCACTTTTTGCAGCAATGGTATTTATCTCTCTGAACATTTCCTGAGCAATAAAATCCATCTTTTTCCCAACGGGCTCATCGGAATCGAATAAATTAGTGAATTGAATAATATGGCTTTCGATTCTCACCAATTCTTCATTTATATCTGATCTCTCTGCAAAATAAGCAACTTCCATCTCCAATCTCTCATTATCAAGGATTTCTTTTTCAAGAATTTCCGATATCCTTTTTTCCAATCTGCTCTTATATTCTTTTAAGTTAATTCCCCTTCGGGATCTTATTATTTCTAATTTCTGGTTTATAAAATTTAATCTTTTTGAAATGTCCGCCAATAAATTTTTACCCTCTTCTTCTCTCATGTGGTTTAAATTCAATACAGCTTCTTCCAAAACCGGTTTTAAAGAAAGCCACAACTCTTCATCTTCCACATTTTTTTCCACTTTAAAAATATCCGGAAGAAGGGAGAGGAGCTGTAATGAAATTGGACCCTCAAAGCCTATTTTTTCTTTTAATTCTAAAAGCTTTTTGTATAATGCTTCAATAGCCTTATCATCGGTTTTAATCTCCCTCTCGAGATTAAAAGAACTGTAACCGATAAATACATCTACCCTTCCCCGCGAAATACGCTCTTTTATAAATCCTCGTATCTTTTCTTCTAAATATAAGCAGGGTTTCGTAAGCCTGACGTAGATGTCTAAAAATCTATGGTTTACCGTTCTTATTTCAACTTCCCAACCCGGCTCGTTCAGTGATTTTCCTCTCCCATACCCCGTCATACTTTTTGCCATTTAATCACGCCCTTTTTTTAAAAAGAAATTTTTTTGATTCTTTCCATTGCCTCCATCAATCTGTGGTCAGGGGTTGTAAGAGATATTCTCACATAACCTTCCCCGTATTCTCCATAAGCGCTTCCGGGGGTTACAACCACAGCAGCCTGCTCTATCAACTTTTCCGCAAAACTCGAAGAAGAATACCCTTCCGGAACTTTTACCCAAATATAAAATGTAGCCTTGGGTGATTTTACATCTATACCAATTTCTCTTAAAGTATTGACAACCAGGTCTCTTCTCTTCTTAAAAATATCGTTCATCTCTTTTATGCTATCCTGAGGCCCGAGTAATGCTTCAATGCCCGCTTTTTGTATAGCTGTAAATTGACCGGAATCCACATTTGTTTTAACTATGCCCAGACCTTGAATTATTTCACTGTTGCCCACAGCATAGCCAATCCTCCACCCGGTCATTCGATAAGGCTTCGACAAAGACCCGAACTCAACCGCTATATCCTTTGCTCCCGGGAAGGAAAGAATGCTTGGGGCTTTATATCCATCATAGGTAATTTCAGCATAAGCGCTATCATGACATAAAATTATATCATACTTTTTAGCAAGTTCTATTGCCTCCATAAAAAACTCTTCACTTGCCACGGCCCCTGTCGGGTTATTAGGATAACATAAAAACATTAATTTGGCTTTCTTTAATATTTCTTCATCTATTTTAGAAAAGTCCGGGAGGAAATTATTCTCTTCCAGTAACGGCATTGTATAGGGAATTCCTCCGGCAAAAATTGCAGCAGTTTTGTATACGGGATATGCCGGATCCGGTATTAAAACATAATCTCCAGGGTTTACAAAAGCTAAAAATATATGAGCAATTCCTTCCTTTGATCCGATTAAAGCCATTACCTCACTCCTGGGATCCAGACTAACGTTAAAGCGATTTTTGTAATAAGTAGAAACTGCTTCTCTAAATTCGAGAGAGCCTTCATAATCCGGGTACCTATGGTACTCTTTGACTTCCACCGCTTTTTTCATCGCTTCTACTATATTTGGTGGTGTCGGAAGATCGGGATCTCCAATTCCTAAACTTATTACATCTATACCCTTGCTTTTAAGTTCAGCTATTTTTTTGTCAATTTGCGCAAAAAGGTAAGGTGGTATCTTCTTTATTCGTTCTGCACGTTCCAACTTTAACCCCTCCAAATTTATGTAAGTTTTTTAATTATATGATTATAAATATGATAGTTCCAGTTCTCCGCTAAAGACTTCTTTTGCAGGCCCAGTCATGAATACTTTTTTATCTTCCATTATTTCTATAAATAAGTCACCTCCCGGCAATTTTACTGTAACTTTATCCTTAACAAGTCCTTTTTTATGGGCAGCAACCGCGCTTGCACAGGCACCCGTACCACATGCCAGTGTAATTCCCGCTCCCCTTTCCCACACTTTCATCTTCAATTGGCTGTCAGAAATTACTTCAACAAATTCTACATTCGTTCTCTTTGGAAAATATGGGTGATTTTCAATTTTGGGACCCAAACCCTCTAATTGAATACTTTCCACATCCTCGGTAAATATTATGCAGTGGGGATTCCCCATGGAAACAGCGGTGGCTTTAAAACTACTATTATCTACAATTAAATCAAAATCAACCGCTTCTTCCTTAGTATTTCCCTGCATAGGAATATCTTCCTTTAATAAACTGTAATGTCCCATGTCAACTTTAACCGCTTCTACTATATCCTTATTGACTATAATTTCGGGTTTTATAATTCCTGCTAAGGTTTCAATTTCCATTTTCTTTTTATTAACTATTTTTCTCGTATAGGCATAAAGGGCAAAGCATCTGATCCCATTTCCGCACATAGTAGCTTCGCTGCCGTCGCTATTAATTATCCTCATTTTTAAATCAGCAATATCGGAAGGCAACAAAATTAAAATACCATCTGCACCAATACCAAAATGTCTATCACAAAGAATTTTTGCTTTTTTTTCAATGATGGATATATCTTCTTTAAAACCATCAATTACAATAAAATCATTTCCAAGACCGTGCATTTTTGTAAACTTCATTTTTCACCCTCGCCCTCTGTTTTACGCTAAAAATCATTAGTATTTATTATATCATTTAATTTTTTTCAATACAATATTTGTCATTTATGCAAAATTTAAAATAAAAATTATGTATAATATGTATGATATAATTGAAAAAGATAAAAAAGATTTTTAAGTAAAATCTGAGGTGAAAATTATGCCCCTTGACGGAATTACTCTTTACGCTTTATTATCCGAAATAAACAATAAAATTATAGAAACTAAAATTGACAAGATATACCAGCCCAGCATCCATGATGTATTATTTTTTTTGAGAAAGGGTCGAGAGGAAATAAAACTCCTTTTATCCTGTCATCCTTTGGATTTTAGAATATCCTTACTTGGGACGGATGAAAAAGAAAATCCCATTACCCCTCCTCCATTTTGCATGTTATTGAGAAAACTACTGCAGGGCGGAAGGATAATTAAGATATCTCAGCTTAGTTTGGAAAGGATTATAACCATAAAAATTGAAAATCTCAACGAATACGGAAAAATTAAGAATTATTTTTTAATAGCAGAACTTATGGGAAAACACAGCAATATTATTTTGATAGACGAGGAAGGAACCGTACTTGATGCTATAAAGAAAATTGGATCGGATGTTAATAGGGTAAGGGAAATACTTCCCGGGCAAAAATATGCTTTTCCACCCGCAATCGAAAGGATTAATATTCTAACAGAAAGTGAAAACAAACTGTATCAAATGCTGAAATGCAAGGAAAAAGAAGAGGATTTCTATTTTGAAAAATGGATTCTGGATAACTTTTGCGGTTTCAGTAAAGTAGCTGCAAAGGAAATTTTGTATAAATCATCGATAGAAAATAAGGAAATCCCACAAATTTTTTTAGAACTCAGGCACAACTTGATGGAGAGAATTTTTATTCCAACTATTTTTTATGAAAAAGAAAGCAGAAAACCTTTTGACTTCTGGATTTTTCCGGTGTTGCATTATAAAAACCGCTACATCGAGAAAAAAGTAAACACGGTAAACGATGCTTTAGAGGTCTTTTATAAAGAAAAACATAAATATGAAGAATATACCCAATTGAAGAACAGTTTATTAAAGCTATTACATGACTACTTAAAAAAGCAGATAAAAATATTATCTCAAAAACAGGAGAATCTTTCCGAAACAAAAAATAAGGAAACATATAAAATTTACGGGGAACTAATTTTGGCAAATTCCTTCAAAATAAAACAGGGGGATAAACAAGTAATATTATATAACTTCTACAATAACGCAGAAGAATTTATTACACTGGATGAAAAATTAACTCCCTCACAAAATGCACAAAAATACTTTAACCTTTATAAAAAACTCTCCGCCAAAGAATCGATAATAAAAGAGCAAATAAATAAGATAACCCAGGAAATCTATTATATTGAAAATACAATTTTTTCTGTAGAAAATGCGGAAAACTTAGAAGAGCTTTACGAAATTGAAAAGGATCTGGAAAAGGAAGGTGTTATTAAAACCTCCCATATAAGAAACGAAAAAGTTAAACCTTCAGAGCCTCTTAAATTTATCTCGTCCGAAGGTTTTACAATACTTGTGGGCAAAAACAACAGGCAAAATGATTATATAACTTTTAAAAAAGCATCTCCTGAAGATATCTGGCTACACGTAAAGGATTTTCCTGGCTCCCATGTGGTCATTTTGACCGAGGGAAAAAATGTAAGCGAATCCACGCTTTTAGAAGCTGGAATCCTGGCAGCTTTTTACAGCAAAGCAAGACATGGAAGTAAAATTGCTGTAGACTTTACATTAAAAAAATACGTAAAAAAACCTCAGAGAGCAAAACCGGGATATGTAATATATGATAATTATAAAACATTGTTTGTTACCCCTGAGGAAGAAATAATAAATAAGCTATTTTTGAAAGATTAATACGCAGTCTTCACCATCAATTTCTTGAAGTTTTACTTTTACCACCTCATCGTTGGATGTAGGTACATTTTTCCCCACGTAATCAGGGCGTATGGGCAGTTCTCGATGGCCCCTATCAATTAAAACGGCTAATTGGATTGCCTTTGGCCTTCCCATATCAATTACAGCATCGAGGGCTGCCCTTACCGTTCTTCCCGTATAAATAACATCATCTACCAAAATGATAATTTTACCTTTGACATCAAAAGGTACATGCGTAGTATTGATTAGTGGTTTTTCGGATAATTCGGAAAGGTCATCTCTATAAAGGGTAATATCTAAAATTCCTACCGGTACTTTTATCCCTTCGAACTGATATATTTTATTTGCAATCCTTTCAGCCAGCGGAACTCCTCTCCGCTTTATACCAATTAAAGCAATGTCCATGGCTCCCCGGTTTTTTTCCAATATTTCATGGCTTATTCTGGTAATTGCTCTATCCATTAATTTCTGGTCCATAATCCTTGCTTTTTCCAGCATGACCACACTCCTTTCTCAAAAAATCTAAGATTTGTTTTATATCCTCCGGTAGCGGGGCCTCAAAACTAACAAATTTCTGCGTAGAGGGATGCCAAAAACCTAATTTGTAAGAGTGTAAAGCCTGACCTTTAATATTGAAGGGATTCTTTTTTTTAGAATACAAAGGGTCTCCTACGACGGGATGCCCTATAAAGCTCATATGAACCCTTATTTGATGAGTCCTTCCAGTCTCCAGATTTACTTCTATAAGAGTGAAATTTTTAAACCTTTCCAGCACTTTAAAGTGCGTTACAGCCCTCTTCCCATTTTCTACTACAGCCATTTCCGTTCTTTTGAGGGGATGCCTTCCAATAGGTGTATCTATTGTAGCCTTTTCTTCGCTTATTACCCCAAATACGAGAGCTAAATAGGTTTTTCTAACTTTTTTTTCCTTGAACTGCATTACCAAATTTCTATGAGCCCTATCATTTTTTGCTACCACCATTACTCCAGAAGTATCCTTATCCAATCTATGGACAATTCCAGGTCTTATAAGTCCATTAATACCCGATAAATCCTTAGTATGATACAATAAAGCATTCACAAGAGTTCCTGAATAATTACCCGGTGCGGGATATACTACCATCCCCCTGGGTTTATTTATCACCACAATATCCGAGTCTTCATAAATTATATTCAAAGGAATGGGTTCGGGGTCTATACTGTATTTTTTGGGTTCAGGGATTTCAGCAACAATTAAATCACCGCTCTTTACTTTGTAATTAGCCTTGGAGATTTTCCCATTTACTTTAATCCATCCTTCCTCGATTCCCTTTTGAATATAACTTCTCGAGATATCATCTATTTTTTCCGTTATAAATAAATCAAGCCTTTTTTTGACGTCCTCTTTATCTACAACGAATTCAAAGTATTTATTCAAAAGAAGCCCTCCCGAGCTTTAAACTTAAAATATTTTTATTTCGTCCTTTTCAAAAATTAATATATACGAAAGAATCAGAACTCCGAACACCACAGCAATATCCGCCACATTGAAAACCGGCCAAACTCTCAGGTCGATAAAATCAACTACATAGCCCAACCTTATCCTATCCAAGAAATTTCCAATTGAACCACCGAGAATTAAAGCTAAGGAAAATTTTGTGATCTTTGAACTTTTAATACCTTTGACCAATAAAAATAATATAAATAAATTAACAATTAATGAGACAATAGCAAAAAAAGGAATATTCCCCTCTAACAAGCTAAAAGCTGCACCTCGATTTTTTACATATGTAATATAAAGAATTGGATTAATGACAGGAAAAGATTCATAAGGATTCATTCGGGTTTTTACAATAAATTTAGTAATTTGATCCAGCAAAACAACGATTGCTGAAAATATTATAAATACCACTTAATATTCCTCCTGGATTTTAAATTGTTATTCACCGCAAAGGTTTAATTAATTTTTATTATACTATATATTTTCCTATTATTGATATACCTAAACAGTATTAAAAAAATCCCGCATCAAAGCGGGATTTCATCTTCCAAGCTCGTTTTTCTCATTTTCATCAATATCATTGTTTTTTATGATTTTATCTGCCCTATCGGTAATTCCCCTCCTTTCATTTCCATCAGTATATACATCTTTATAATCCCTGCTTCCAGGTTCATCCTGGGGAGTGTTTGCCGTGCCGTAACGGGCTACATCCTGCCATGCATCTTCTCCATCATAAGCAGCATATTCGGTATCATTAAGAAAGCTTCGACCAAAAGGAAAGCTCAATGTTTCCTCTTCCACCGGTCTTGACCTTCTTGATAAATCCTTCTCTTCCTTTCTATTGCAATCGGCGCACAGGGTGGTGTAAGGAATAATTTCCAACCTTTCTTCCTCTATTTTTTTGCCGCAGCTTTCGCAAATACCGTAATTTCCTTCTTCCAATTTCTTCAAAGCGTTATTTACCTTAATAAGCATAATTCTTGCATTATCTCTGATACCAAGATCTTTTTCCCTTTCAAAAGTTTCATTGCCCAAATCCGACGGATGATTATCGTAAGAAGATAGTTCTCCGACGGATTCTTTCAAAGCATCCGAACCTCTTTTATTTAATGTATCTATTTGAGACTCCAATTCCTGTTTTAAATCCAATAGTTTTTTTTTGTAATAATCCGGGTTTTTCATTCTCTCACCTTATTTTGTTGATAATTCGTTCTGTACAATTTTTATTATATCCGCTATAAAATCACCAATAACCGGCAGTTTTAAAATAACCATTTTTTGCAAAACATATATAACCAGAGCTCCCAATAGAGTAAAACCTATTGCCATCCCAAATCCCCGGGCTACCCCTGCTAAAAAATTCAGATAAAGAAGCCTTGACGGATTTCTGTATAGCTCCAAATACTCGGTCAAATTTAATTTTTCAATTCTAACACTTAATTCTTCCATTTTTTCAATTATTTTATTGAATAACGCATTTACATTATCATCGTTTAACATAATATTTCTCCTTATTAGGATTATCAAAACATAACTTATTTATTCCCACTTAAATAATTTCGATTAAACCTTCCACAATTTCCGCCGAAGTCTTAGAAGCTAATTCAACGAATTTTTTGTAATCTAAAAGAGCAATGCCATCCGCTTTATCGGAAATACTCCTTATCACGACAAAAGGTATCCGGTTCAAGAAGCAAACATGAGCAATTGCCGCACCTTCCATCTCAACACAAAATCCATCAAAATTATTTACGAGATATTCTACCATTTCTCTGCTGTTTACAAATTTATCCCCCGTTAATATCCTTCCTTTAATTATTTTATTATCTTTTAAAATTTTTTTGCCGGTATATAGCGTTTTTTCCACAAGTTCTTCATCCGCATTAAAAACCTTTACTCCCATATTGGGTATTTCGCCCACTTCATGTCCAAAAACAGAAGCATCCACATCGTACTGTATTAAATCCTTTGATACAACAACATCTCCCGTTTTCAGGAAATCCAAAAGACCTCCTGCAACCCCTGTACAAATTATTCTTTCCGGTGAAAATTTGTCTATTAAAAACTGGGTACATAAAGCAGCATTGACCTTTCCCACACCGCTTTTTACAACTACAACCTTTTTTTGCCTAATTTCCCCAAAATAAAAATCTAAATGCAAATGGCGTAATTCCTTAACATCGCTCATTCTATCACGTAGTAGTCTTATTTCTCTATCCATTGCACCTATGATTCCAATAATAAGCAATCATCCTCTCGCTTTAAGCTTATACCGTAACGGCAGATTTTACCTTTACTCCATTAATTTTCCCCAGTTTTCCCGTCAATGCCCCCAGTTCATCGGTGGTGGCATCAACAATTAACGCAATTACCGAAATCCCTCTTTCCCTGTAAGGAATACCCATCCTTCCCACAATAAGATGTGCATATTGGGAAAGAAGGGTATTTACTTTTTCTGCAGCTTTTTCCCTGTCAAAAACTACAATTCCAATAACGGAAACCCTTTTCGTATCCTCCATAAGGTCACCTCTTAAATAAAGAATCTTCATCGCAGGTAAAAGCTGCTTCCTTTAAAGAACACGTTTTCTCATCTATAAAAAATTCAAGACCTATTGTATCGATTGTTTCCAACTGGGCTTTTAAAAAATTTACAAACCGCGTTTTAAAAATTATAAATTGTTTTATTATTTCTTCCTGCTGTACCAAAATACGCTTCCTTTTATTTTCAGCATCAGATATAATATCCTTGGCTTTACTTTCTGCTTCTTTTAAAATTATCTCTTTTTCTTTCTCCGCATTTATCCTTACTTCTTCTGCAGTCTTCTCGGCCAATACTATAGCCTTTTTTAAGGTAGTTTCCAAATCTTCATATCCTCTCACTCTTTCGGATAATATTTTTATTTCTTCTTTTAATTGCTGGTTTTCTTTATAGATCTTTTCATAAGCTTCAGATACTTTTTCTAAAAAATCTTTTACTTCCGTCTCATCAAATCCCCTGAAAGATTTTTTAAATTCCTTCTTTTGTATATCAAGCGGTGTTAAACTCATAAATCAACTCTCCTTAAAGATCATTTCTTTTTATTAAAAGGGAGCAATTCCCCCTCATTTTCCTTCATTGTATTTTCTATATCCATTCCCGAAATGTCAATATTACTGGGTGTAAATACAAAAGTTCCGCTACCAACTTTTTTTACACTGCCATCTAATGCATATACGCTGCCGCTTAAAAAATCTATTATTCTCTTTGCATTCTCTTTGTCAATACTCTCTAAATTCACTATCGCCGCTCTCTTGCTCTTAAGCTCATCCGCTATTTCTTCTACATCTTCAAAACTCATCGGTTTAAAAACCATCATCTTATTTTTTGGAATTTGATGGATGTTTATTATTCTACCTTTTTCCCCCTTTGAGTTTGAAACATTAAATTCTTCCACCTTTTCTTCCGATAAATCGTCATCAATTCCTAAAAAGTAGAGGATTTTTTTAAAAAAACTTTTATTCCCCATTTTCACCTCTTCCTTTCTCCAAAAATTCCGGTGCCAATTCTGACCATATTTGCGCCTTCCTCTATTGCCACATCAAAATCATGGGTCATCCCCATGGAAAGGTATTCCATTTGCGTATTATGTAATTTTTTTTCTTTTATCCTTAGAAAAAGTTCATACATTTTTTGAAAATAAGGTCTGACTTTTTCGGTATTTTCGCAAAAGGGCGGTATTGCCATTAGTCCTTTTACCTTAACATTTTCCAATGAAGCTACATTTTTTATCAATTCTTCAGCTTTATCGTAAGTTATTCCTGATTTTGTAATTTCGTTTCCTATATTTACCTGAATTAAAACATCCATAATTTTATTTTTTTCTTTTGCCCTTTTATCAATTTCCTTGGCTAATTCAAAATCGTCCACCGATTGTATCATGGAAAATAATTCTACCGCGTACTTTACTTTGTTTCTTTGAAGATGACCTATCATATGCCACTGGGCTTCATTTTTCACCTTCTCCTTTTTTTCTTTTGCTTCCTGAACCCTGTTTTCTCCTACAACCTTAATACCGCATTCTATAGCTTTATCGATTTTCTCCGGGGTGACGGTTTTGGTAACTGCCACTAATATTATTTGCCTCGGATCTTTATTAGCCTTAATCGCCGATTCATGAATTTTATAACTTATTCTTTTAATATTTTCCTCTATCAAAAAAAGTTCATCAAAGCCTCTTTGAAATTCCATAACAATCCCCTCTTGACGAGAATTATATCACCGGGTTTTAGGCCTCCGACCACTACATTTTCGCCCTCTTCAAAAATAACCTCCACGGGTTTATATATTAATTTGTCCCTTTCTCTAATAAAAACCCCGTCCTTATCCCCCACTCTTATTATAGCAGATTTTGGCAAGGTTATCCCTTCATAACGTTGTAAAATTATTTTAAATTTTTCTTTTCTCTTTTCATAAAGGCCAGGTAAATCTTCGTTAACATAAAATAGCAGTCTATTATTTCCTAAAATTTTCTCCAGCTTAGCAGCAAAATTTTCTCCCGATGATGATTGCATATTATAGTAACGGCCCTTTTTTAAATTTTTTTCTTTGCATTCAGCCAGTATGTAAATATTAAAATTATCTACAATTTTTAACACTTTTTCGTTTTCTTCCACATAATCCCTTTTCTCTATTTTGGTATCCGTATTATTAACTGAAAAAAAATCAATCTTTCCCAATTCATCTTCCTTATCAAAACTCAATTTTTCTTCAAAACCATCTAAACAGAAACTTACGACACCAGAAATCGGGGAATAAATAACCGGTTCAATTAAACTTTTTTTATTTTCTAATTCGGAGATCTTCTCTTGAATTATTTCAATATTTTTTTGCCTTTCTTTTAATAATCTTTCTCTTTCTTCATATAAGGATTTTAGTTTTGCCTTCAACTTAAATTTATCTTCATCTTTTACTTTACCGCTATAAAGAATTTTTTCCAGTTCATCAATAGATTTATTTAATGTTTCTAATACGGGTATTGATGAATTTTTTTCATCTTCCAGCTGTCTTCTCAAATTTGATAAATCTTCTTCTATTTTTTTTGTCATTTCAAAATCCGTAACTACTTTAAAAAGCGGAGTCCCCACCCTTACCCTTTCACCGGATTTTACGAGATATTCGATTTTTCCCCTGTAAGGGGAAGTGATCACCTTTTCATTTTTTAGTATTATACCTTCCGTTTGTATAAAATCACTTACTTTGTTAATCCCGGCTATTACATACTTATTTGAAAATATTAAAGATAAAAGGAAAAATATTAATAAAAAACATAAGAAAAGATATATTATAAACCTTTTGCCGGACTTTTTTCTTCTTTTTAAAATCACTACTTTGCTGTTATTTACACTCATATTACTCACCCGTAAATTCTGAAATTATATTTTTAAAAACTGCCATTTTTCACTTTTTAAACGATAATAATATAATATTGATCTTACAACCCAATCTATAAACATAGCAATCCATGCTCCTATGATGCTTAGATGAAAATATCTCATAAATACCGCGGTCAGGCTAAGTCTAACAATCCACATCCCCACAATATTAACGTATAGTACAAAACGAGTATCTCCGGCCCCCTTTAATGCTCCCGAAATCACAAAACTTATAGCCTCAGGAATTTGGGTAAAAGCGACTATTCGCAATAGCACAACAGCCCTTTTAATTATTTGCGTATCATCGGTATATATTCTTAAAAAAAATACAGGAAAGATAAAAAATAAAAAGCCCATTATACCCATTGTAATAACAGCCATTCTGTTCGAAATGGATACACTTATCCTTGCCCCCTGGAAATCCTTAGCCCCAAGTTTTAAACCGGTTAATGCCGTTGCCGCCGTAGCAAAACCAATTCCCGGCATATATGAAAAAGATTCCACATTTATACTAATTGAATGAGCAGCATACAAAAGCGTTCCTAAGGATGCCACTTGTCTGGCATATTGCATTTGCCCTGCAGAACTAATGATCCTTTCCAAAGCTGCTGGAACGCTTATGTATATTATCCTTTTAAATAAATCATAATTAAATCTCTTTACCAATTTCAAAAATTCAATATATAGAATACCCTCTGGGTTTTTTAATTTATAGAAGATAATCAGTGCGCCTATAAACCTCGATATGGAAGTTGAAATACCTGCTCCCAGCGCTCCTAAGGCAGGAATCCCAAACTTCCCAAATATTAAAATATAATTTAGTATTATATGGATGATATTTAATTGTAAATTCACAATCATTGGAGTTTTTGTATCTCCAACTCCCCTTAAAGCTGCAGTGATGATTGTAAATAAAAAGAAAAACATCATTCCGGGCATCATGGCTCTAAAATAAACCGCCCCTATTTCTTTTACCTTTTCTTCTGCATTCATAAAATCCAATATTTTTTCTGCAAATATAAACCCCGAGATTACCAAAAGTAATCCAAGTATACAAGAAAAAATCATTGATTCCACCAAAACTAATCCTGCTTCTTCATCATTTTTGGCACCTTTTGCGCGGGCACAAAAGGTAGTCGTACCCACTGAAAGGCCCATAATTATTGAATTAATAAGCATGAAAGGCTGCATCGATAAACCAACGGCTGCGACAGAAGTGGCGCCCAGTCGTCCAACCATTGCCATATCAACTACCTGAGAAACCATCGCAAGAGTTTGCTCAATAACTACGGGCCATGCGAGATTCCAAATAGATTTTAATACGGGATACGTTTCCTCATTTATGTTAAACACTTTTTTAAAAAATTCTTTAAAAAATTTTTTCAGCGGTAAATCCTGCAAAGTTTATATCCTCCTGATTATATAGATAGAGATTATATTTAGAAATATAATATTTATTTTCTACAAAACAGGAAAAACTCCTTTTAAAAAACTATATAAATTGTCTTACCAAAAAATTTTGTTATGCCCTTGCAAAATTTATAAATATCAATTATAATAATACCTGTAGTTAATCGGGCTGTAGCGCAGCTTGGGAGCGCACTACCTTGGGGTGGTAGGGGTCGTGGGTTCAAGTCCCGCCAGCCCGACCATTTTTATTTTAGCAATTATTTAGTATAAAAAAGTAATAAATGAGGCAGGTTTATTACCTGCCTCATTTATTACTTTTTTATTATAATATTTTTATTTCTTTCCGATATTAAGTGCATACACTTACTCCCTCATTACAGGGATTCAAAATCAAGTATTTTGCTTTTATGCCAAAATTGTTAAAAGTGCCTACCATAAACTTCCCTGCTTTCTCCGCATCTTTTTTATCACATATTCCTGCAATCGAAGGACCTGCACCGCTTAAAAAAACACTTAAAAGTCCTTTTTCCATTCCTCTATTTATAATTTCCTCCATACCCGGTATTAGAGAACTTCTGTAAGGTTGGTGCAATTTATCCCTGCAGAGCACATCCAAAAAGGAAAAGTCCTTTTGTGCCACACACGCAACGAAGAGTGCAGTTCTGCTCATATTGTAAACTGCATCTTTTAATGAAATTTTCTCAGGCAGTACCTTTCTTGCATCGGAGGTTTTTAAATGAAATTGGGGTACTGCAACAACAAAACACAGTTCTTTTTCAGGTAAACTAAATTTTTTATAAAAAACCTTTTCTCCATCAAACAGGGAAACGGTGAAACCCCCTAAAAGAGCCGGAACTACATTATCGGGATGCCCTTCTATATTTGTAGCTATGTTGATAATTTCGTCCATTGAAAGGGGTTTTCCCAAAAGTTCATTTACAGCTACGACACCACCAACAATTGCAGCAGCACTACTACCAAGTCCCCTGGCAAGCGGAATATTATTTATTAGTCTTATATGTAATTTTCTTTCAAAACCAAAACGGTCTATTACTTTTTTTGCCGATTGGTAAACCAGATTTACTTCATTCTCAGGTAAAATATTTTTACCTTCATTTAACACCTCTATTTTTAACTCATCAGAAAAATTCATTTCTATTATATTAAAAAGGGAAACAGCTACTCCGAGGGTATCAAAACCCGGACCCAAATTTGCTATAGTAGCAGGAACTTTTACCCTTACCATTTTCATCCATCCTTTGATACTAATTCTAAATTACAACCACATAATTTTTACTTAAAAATTATTTTCACCAATTCATTTATATCCGGAGCTGAAACTGTAAAATCCTTTTCTAATTTCATAGCCGTTTCTGGGTCCTTCAAACCATTGCCGGTTAATACGCACACTATTTTTCCCTTTTCCTTAAAAAATCCTTCTTTGCAAAGTTTTATAACACCGGCCACCGAAGCGCACGAGGCGGGTTCTGCAAAAATTCCTTCTTTTTTTGCTATTAAAGAATAGGCATTCATTATTTCATCATCTGTAACCTTGTCTATAATTCCCTTTGATTCTTCCTTTGCCTTTACAGCCTTTTCCCAGCTGGCCGGATTCCCTATTTTTATAGCTGTAGCTATGGTCTGCGGATTTTCTATTATCCTGCCTTCCACTATGGGTGCCGAACCGGCCGCTTGAAAACCAAGCATTTTGGGAAGCTTAGATATTTTTTTAAAAGAATAATACTCTTTAAAACCCTTCCAGTAAGCGGTGATATTTCCAGCATTACCAACGGGAATTGCTAAAAAGTCCGGAGATTCTTTTAGCTCATCACATATTTCAAATGCAGCAGTTTTTTGTCCTTCTATTCTGTCAGGATTAATAGAATTTACCAATGTTATCGGATAATTTTCCGAAATCTCCTTTACTCTTTTTAAAGCAATATCAAAATTCCCTTCCACTGCTATTATCTTAGCGCCATAAGCTACTGCCTGGGATAATTTCCCCAATGCTACCGAATTATGGGGAACCAAAACCGTACAGCTAATGCCCGCTCTTGCAGAATAAGCTGCCGCCGATGCTGATGTATTTCCGGTAGAAGCACAAATTACCGCTTTTTTCCCATTTTCTTTTGCCTTGGAAATTGCCACCGTCATACCCCTGTCTTTAAAAGAGCCGGTTGGATTCATGCCTTCATGCTTCAGGTAGATCTCGCATTTAGTATTTAAATATTCTTCTAAGTTATATGCCCTAATTAGTGGAGTATTACCCTCATTCAGCGTTACAATATTTTTCTTTTCCTTTACTGGAAGGTAGTCAAAGTACCTTTCGATTATTCCAGGCATTTTTTCAAACCTCCTCTTTCACTCTAATTACGTTAGATACTTCAGCTATATCGTCCAGGGAATTTATTTCATCCACAGCCTTTTGAATATTTTTAAAGGTGGTTTCATAAGTAATTACCACTATTTCCGCAATATTATTAATGGAATTTTTCTGTATCACCATATAAAGATTTATATCGTTCTTCCCAAAAATTCCCGAAATTTTAGAGAGCACACCGGGCTTGTCCATAGCTTTTATTCTAAAATAATAAGCCGAACGGAAAAGTTCGATAGGTAATACCCTTTCATCTCTGAAACATGTGCAATTTAGTCTATTTTTTTCATCGGTTTTTAATGCCTTTATAATATCCGAAACTACAGCGCTGGCAGTAGGCATTTTCCCTGCGCCTTTTCCATAAAACATGAGCCTTCCCACCGCATCTCCTTCTACTATTACCGCATTATACACATCTTTTACCGCACTTAGCGGATGCTCTTTCCTCAAAAGAACCGGTGCCACCAAAACAAAAATTCCATCTTTTGTACGCTGTGCTTCTGCAATCAGTCTTATTGTAAATCCCAGTTCCTGGGCATAATTAATATCGGTATAAGAAATACCATTTATTCCCTCAGTATACACCTTATCCGGCGTTATCCTTACGTTAAAGGCTATTGACGCGAGTATCGCTATTTTTCTTGCGGCATCAAGGCCTAAAATATCAGCAGATGGATCGCTTTCTGCATAACCCTGCTTTTTTGCCATTTCCAGCGCCTGCGAAAATTCTACCTTATTTTCTTCCATCTGGGTTAAAATAAAATTGGTGGTACCGTTCAAAATCGCCATTATATTGCCGAATTCATTGGCTATGAGACTTTCTTTTAAAGGTATTATTATGGGTATTCCTCCTGCTACACTTGCTTCAAAAAGGAGGTTCACTTTATTTTGTAGTGCCAATTCCAATAATTCCCTGCCATGTTTTGATATTACTTCTTTATTTGCCGTAACCACGTGTTTTTTATTTTTCAACGCTTGTCGAATATATGTTAAAGCAGGTTCTTCTCCTCCCATTACTTCCACTACAAGGTCAATTTCCGGATCGTAAATGATATCTTCCGGCTTATATGTAATAAGTTCTTTAATATATTCAGGTCTTTTTTTTACTTTATCCTTTACAAGGATTTTTTTTATATTTAAGGTTAAACCACCTTTTTTTTCAATATTGCCGTTGTTTTTTAAAATCAGCTCCACTACTCCGCTTCCTACCGTCCCGAAACCCAAAATTCCAATGTTATACAACTTTATCCTCCTTTTTGATCTTTTTATTCCTGGGCTAAAATTTCTATTTTTTGTACCCCGGGCTTTTGTTCTAAATTTTCGAGAAGTTCCTCAATATTTTTTGACAGTTCCTTGGTATCAAAGGAAATAGTTACACTTGCCGAACCCTGGATGGGTATGTTCTGATTTATGGTTAATACATTACCTCTCGCTTTCGCAATCTCTTCCAAAATGCCTGATAAAACCCCCGGCTTGTGCTCTAATATAAATGCGAGGGTAATAATTTTACCCAGACTGGCTTCATAAAAAGGAAAAATGTAATCTTTGTATTTGTAAAAAGCGCTCCTGCTAATTCCCACCCTTTCACAGGCTTCGTTTACAGTTTTAACTGCTTTTGTTTTTAATAGTTCCTTTGCTTTAACAGTTTTTTTTAACACTTCCGGTAGGATTTCTTCTTTTATAATGTAAAGCCCTTTAGTATCGGTCAAAGCTACACCCCCTGTCTACAGTATATATACATTTATCTATAATTGATAGACATTATATCACATAATGTTTCTTTTATCAATTTATAATTTTTATACTAAATTTTTACAAGAGACAAATTACAGCAATTTTTCTCAATTAAAATAAAAAAAACGCCTAATTTTTCTAATAATAGGCGTAAAAAAGAAGTTAAATTTCATCATTATTTTCCATTTTTTCAAGTTTGTAAATAATATAAGTAACTGCCAAAAGGTCCGCAGCTCCGCCCGGACTTATATTTTCCCTTATAAAATTCTTATCCATTTTCTCTATATATAATCGTCCCTGTTTGGTTGACATTCCACCTAAATAAATTGCATTTTTTGCATGGTCTTTCATAAGATATAAGCCTTTAAGGCCTTTTCTGTTTATCACAGTTGTATCTTCGACCTCAGCCATAATATGAATTAAAGAGTGGACTGACGAATCGTTTAAATTAAGTCCAATTTTTAATCCTTCCTCGAAAGCAGGAAGTCCATATTCAAGAACCGTGGGAAGACCCCTTTCCACCTCTCCTCTTATACCCTCAATCCCATACATTAAATAAAGCCTTTCTCCATTTGTAAGGTATTTATTCACATCAATATTCTTTAGCTCCCTTTCAACTATTCCTTTTGTTATATCTTTAATAATATTTGATATATTTTTTCTATCAAAAGAAAGATTTAATTTTCTGCACCTTCCCACACTTGCCCCTATAAGCCCACAAAGGAAAATAAGTCCCTTTTGAGTATTCACTCCAGAGGTCACACTAAACATATCCTTTTCAGCTAAAAAGCCTATTTTTCTTATTCTTTTTAAAATATCATCATCGTATTCAAGCCCTATCTGAACAAAATAGGGCATATATTTAGAAAGGGCAGCTGTACTTCTTAAAAAGGTATTGTAATCCATATCCCTATGGCTTCCCTTTGAAAAGGGTGAAACTAATCCCGGGGATGGATGGGACTTAACTTCAACAAGCATTCCTTCGGTCAAAATCCTGCCAACATTTTTTGAAAACTCATCTGTTAAAAGACTTTGTAACAAACCGCATCTTCCTTTACTAATTTTAAATTAATGCTATTTTATTGAAATTATTATCCTTTACTTATAAAATTTTGTATTTTTAAATTAATAGCCCTGACAACTTCTTCTACTTTGTGCCTCTTTTCCCTTGAACATTCCCTAACGTTTTTGCCGCAAAAGACGCATTTTCTCTCGTCAAATCCAAGTTCTCTCCTTGACACAGGAACTTCTCCTTCGTATATGTCTATATCAAAAATCCTTCCTAACGGGTGACTTTCTTCTATTTCAACACCTAACTTTTTTGCCTCAAACTTCTCCATATTTAATACGAGCAATAAGCTTTTTCCATCATAACCTTCATCTGTCTCCCTATGGATTATAAACTTTTTAAATTCTTTAATGAGTAGATAATACAACACATTAAAGGCAAGGTTTGCCTCTAATGTGTTTTTGTTATTCCCAGGGTAATTTATCTTTCCGCAAAGAACAGGAAGGTTATATTCTTCATAAAGCTTTAATATTTTTAAAAACCTTTTTTCCCTATCTTCAAGTATTCTTATCAATGGGGACTATCGCTCCTTTTTATTTTTTCTATTATTCCTTTTGCTTCTTCTGACACTAAAAAACTATATGTTGTCTCAGGAAGATAAATTTTTGTTTCTTCAATTCTTCCCTGCTTTATAAGACTTCTTACAAAGGATGCGCTAACTGGAGCATCTTTTATTTTCAATCTTTCAATTAATTTTACCTCAACTCCAAAGGAGGGTAAAATCTCCTTAAGGGCATTATTGTATGCATTTGTTACCTTGCAGTAAGGTTCTGTTCCTACATATCTTCTTTTTATATTAAATTCCTTTGCTATATACCTTCCAAATATTGCTGCATCAAGCCTTGCAAAAGCTGTTAATCTTTCATCTTCCCTCCTTAAAAAATAGCTTGGGAAGGTGGCTTAAGAGATTATATATTTTCCTCCAGACAAAACCTTTACATTCTTTAAATCCTTAACCCCTTCTTTTACAAGTTTTAATCTAACCTCAAAAGGGAATAAGGATTTATTTTCTTCAACTACGAAAACTACAACCTCATAATTCTCCCTCGATGCGGTTTCTATAAGGTATCTATGGCCTAATGTAAAGGGATTGCAGTTCACAACAAGGGCTGCCTTTTCATTTGAACTTAATCCACTTTTTAAAAAACTATTCTTTACATATTTTTGTATATTTGCAGCCCCTCCCTCAAGAAGAACAACATTTTCATTCCCTTCGACAAACCTATAGCCTAATCCTTCAAAGATAGCTTTATTTTCAGGTTTTGTAAAAATAAAAGTTTCATATATACCCTTGTCAAAAAGCTTATTTTGAATACTTGTTAAAAGCTTTGCTGCAATCCCTTCGTTTTGGAATTCTTTTGAAACTGCAAAATCCTTTATTATATACCCTGCCGCAGAACAAGTTCCAACTACTTTACCATCTTCCTTCGCAACCAAGGTTATTTCAACATCCTCATCTAGAGTGAGATCAAACTCCTTTAAAAAGTTTCTCACATCTTCTAAATCCTTTGTTTCAAAAATTTCCATAATTACCTCACCTGCCTTACAACATCAATGACGGTCCCATCCCTATACTCAATAACTGCAACTATTCTTTCATCAAACTCTATTTTTTCAGGAACACCTGTTAATCTCTCTGCCATGTTTTTAAGCTCTTCTATTGTGAATATCGGAAGATTTGAATCCTTTAGTCTTTCTAAAAGGTCCTTTCGTTTTGGGTTTATTGCAATTCCCCTTTCAGTAACAACGGCATCAATGGTTTCACCTGGGGTTGTAACTGTAGTTACCCTATCCACGATTATAGGAAGCCTTGCCTTTGTAATCTGAGTTACAACAATTGCAAGCTTAGCTCCTGCTGCAGTATCCGAATGACCTCCAGATCCTCCCATTATAATTCCATTTGATCCTGTTGTAACATTAACGTTAAAATCGGTATCTATTTCCGTTGCACCGAGTATCATAACATCGAGGTTATTTACAACTGCACCTTTATTGTGGGGATTGCCGTACATCGATGCTGACATTCCCTGATGGGCCTTGTTGTTTTTGTAAGACTCTACTGCTTTAAGGTCAAAGCACTGAACATCAAATAAGGTTTTAAACAATCCTTCCTCAAACATCTCCACTATATATCCCGTAATTCCACCTGCTGCAAAACTCCCCTTAATATTTTTTCTTTTCATAATGTCCTTTACATAGGCTGCAACAGCAAGGGAAGTTCCTCCCGCACCTGTTTGGAAGGAAAAACCATCTTTTAACAAACCTGATTCATCAATAAGCTGTGCAGCAAGTTTTGCAATTTTAAGTCCTACAGGATCCTTTGTTATCCTTGTAGTTCCAGAAACAATACCCTTAGGATCCCCAATTGCATCAACCTTCACAATATAATCAACATATTCCTGACTTATTTCAATAGGGCATGCTGGATAATCAACAAGATTATCTGTTATAGCAACAACCCTTTCAGCATACATCGCATCGGGAATAGCATAGCCTAAACTTCCGCAGGCTGACTTTCCTTCAACTCCGTTTATGTTTCCGTAAGTATCACAGGTTGGCGCTGCAATAAACGCAATATCTATACGTAGGTCTTTGCTTTCTATAGCTCTTGCCCTTCCTCCGTGGGTGTGCATAATAGCAGGATATTTTAAGAGTCCACAAGATACAGCCTCAGCGACAGGTCCCGACATATAAATTTGTATAAATTTGAGTTACAACTCCATTTTTAATATGTTCAACTAACGGGGCGTGGCATGGGAATATTGAGCTTGCCGCAACCTTTATATCTTTTATCCCCAGCTTTGCAACTTCCTCTAAAACCATGTTTAAAACATAATCCCCGTTTCTTAAATGATGATGAAAGGATAAAGTCTTTCCATCCTCTATGCCGCACTTTAAAAGTGCATCCCTTAATGAAGGTAGAACTTTATTTTCACCAGGCTTTACGCTTTTTATTTTTACTGAAGTTTTTTTAACTTCACCAATATTTTCATAAGCTCCTATAAAGGGTTTAACCTTTCCGTAGCCTTCTATGTATTCAGGAAGTTCCCTCTTTACTGTATTTATCATGCTATCACCCCTTTATAAGGCCTATGGCCTCTGCCTTCTCTAAGACATTCTTAGCCCTTGCAAGTACAGGAGCATCTACCATTTTACCATCAAGGGAAAATACTCCCTTTCCTTCCCTTTGTGCCTCATCATAGGCTGCAATAACCCTTTTTGCCCACTCTATATCCTCCATGCTTGGTGAGAAAACTTCGTTTATTATATCTATCTGCCTTGGATTTACAGCAGCCTTTCCTGTCATGCCTATAAGTTTTGCTCTTTGGCAATCCCTTTTTAATCCTTCAAAGTCATTTATATCCGTAAAGGGAGTATCTATTGCATCAACTTTTAGAGCTTTACATGCAGAAACGATCCTGCTTCTTGCATAAAAAATTTCCTCTCCTTCCTTTGTCCTTTTTACTTCCATATCAGCTGTTAAATCCTCAGCACCAAGCAAAACCGCAGCTACCCTTTTAGAAGATTTAACAATGTTGAATACATCCTCAACCCCAAAGGCAGTTTCTATAAGGGGAATAAGTTTTATACTTCCTAATTTAAAGCCTTCTTCCCTTTCAATAGTCGAAATAAGCTCATCTATCTCCTCAATTGCATCCTTCGTCGCCTTTGGAACCAAAAGGGCATCGGGCTTTACCCTTGCAATAACATCGATATCCTCATACCCAAGCTCAGTATTTAGAGAATTTATCCTCACAACTTTTTCACACCCATTAAAATCAAGCTCTAAAAGGGCATTTCTGACCAAAAACCTTGCCGAATCCTTTTCATCTACGCTAACCGAATCCTCAAGGTCCAAGATTATACTATCCGCCCCAAGTACAGGCGCATTTTGAATCATAGACGGATTATTCCCAGGAATATAAAGCATACTCCTTCTCATAAGGTACCACCTTTCACAAGTGCCATCCACTTTGGCATTTTGAAATTAGGATATTTCCATTCTTCGCTATTTTATTGCTCTTTTTATCGCTGTTTCTACCCTCGCTCTTATTGTATAATCAAGAGCACCCCTATCCTTTGCCACCACAAGGGCGTTTTCAACTTCAAGCTCTTTTAAAGTATCCATAATAACCTTTTCAATCTGCTTTCCAAACTGCTTTAAAACTATGCTATCAAGCTGAATTTCATTTCCTTTTTCGTTTGGATATACCATGATGTAGATATCGTTTGATTCCATCGTACCTGCCTTAGCAGGCTTAGTTATTTTCATAGCACCCCTCCCATTTTTTTGTTTATTCTTTCCCTATTTTTTGATAATGTTAATACCCTTTGCATTTCATTGTAGACTATCATAAATCCTTCATCAACACCCATTCCCGGTTTTGCAAGGCACTGGTCCGCATCACATGCTATAGCTATATTTGTTAAAACCTGTGCTGATCTATCAGTTTCATTGCAAGTTCCTCCGCAGTACGCTCCCATTTCGTGCTTTTTGCAGTAAAGTATTGCCTCCGCAACATTGTTTATTCCCCCAAGATCTGGAGTCTTTATCTGAATCATATCAGCAGCACCTTCATCAACAAATAGTTTAATATCTTCCAGGGTATTGCACCATTCATCCGCAACGATTTCAACTCGAATTCCCTTTTGCTTTAAAAGGTTTCTAAGTTTTTTAAGTGCTTCAAGCTGCCCTTCCCTATTTTCCACATCCACAGGCCCTTCTATCCTTAATTTAAATGGCTTTGCTATTTCCTCAAGTTCGCCCAAATAATTTGCCATTTTTTCATAGTCCATGTTAAAAGCTATTCCAATGGTTCCGTAAACATCTATATGAAGAATTGGATTATAGTCCTCTGAAGTTCTTAATTTTAGAATCCTATCCTTAAGCCAAGCTATATACCCTTTTAAAAGCTCTCCCTTTTCCCCAAGCTTTTCCTTTACGTTGTTTATAAGGCCATGCGGCAATACATCTGCACCCTTTAGAATCATCTTATCAACATTGATGTATCTATCATCGCCGGTGTCACCGCCGGTATATAATTGACCCAGGAGCAACGAAAAGGAATTGACCCACCCCCTGGCGAAATATCCCTCTGATACCAACACAGATCGGAGGGAAATAAGTGCTAGGGAGTGGATCTATTATCATGTTACACGAACTAAAAGCAAAGGGCAAGAGCATTCGTGCAATAGCACGAGAAGCCGGCCTTTCAAGAAATACAGTGAGGAAATATCTCAGAGCGCAAGGAATTCCTGAAAGGAAGCCTCATCCAAAAAGAGGCTCAAAGCTTGACCCATACAAGGATACCATTCAGGAGCTCATGAATCTCGGTATATTCAATTGCGAAGTCATCTATGAAAGGATAAAAGAAAAAGGCTATACCGGCGGACGCACTATCTTGAGGGACTATGTAAGACAATTCAGGCCTCCAAAAAAGGCCCCTGCCGTATGCCGCTATGAAACCAAGCCCGGCCAGCAGGCTCAAGTCGACTGGGGTGAATACACATACATTGACGAGGAAACCGGCGAAACACGTAAGCTTTATCTTTTCGTCATGGTGCTGGGATATTCAAGAGCCATATATGTGGAATTCACAAACCGGTGCGATGTCAATACTTTTATCCGCTGCCTCATACACGGATTCGAATACTTCGGCGGAGTAACCGACGTATTGCTCACCGACAGGATGAAAACCGTAATAATCGGCACTGATGAAAACAAAAAACCTGTATGGAACTCCATTTTTGAAGACCTTGCTGCGACGCTCGGCTTTACCCCTAGAGTTTGCAAAGCACGGCGCCCTCAGACCAAAGGCAAAGTTGAAAGCGGGATAGACTTTGTCAAAAGTAACTTTCTGCCGGGCAGGAAATTCACAGACTATGGCGACTTGAACCGGCAGGCTATAGTGTGGTGCGAAAATAAAAACAGAAGGATACACGGCACTACCGGGGAAAGGCCCATTGATCGCTTGAAGGAAGAAAAACTCAAACCCCTCCCCAATTATGACAGATACCAGAAGTTTATGGAAGAAGTGAGGAAAGTCCATAAAGATGGCCTTTTAAGCTTCGGCGGTGTAAGGTATGGCGTTCCCTGGCAGTATAGCGGAAAAGAGGTGGTTGTAAGGGATAAACACGGTAAAATTGAAATCCTCTATGATGGGAAGGTGATAGCAACCCACGAAAAGCAATACCGCTCAAGGGCCACGGTTTATGCCAAAAACCAGTATACCGGGCTAAAAGAAGCCGAAGGTATGCTCTATCCTAACCCGCGTGCATACAAGGTCTCTTCTCTGGAAGTTGAAAAGCGTTCTTTAGGGGTTTATGAAAGCCTGCTGGGGGTGGGCACAATATGATAGAGCTTGAAAAAGCAAAATCCAACCTTGAAGAACTGGGGCTTTTAAACGCAGCGGTTTTCATCGATGCTATTCTTGAAAGAGCTCAACACGCGAACGCGACGTATATTGAGTTCTTAAACGGCCTGCTCGAAGCTGAACTTAGCGAAAGACAAAGGCGGAACATCGAAGTGAGGTCGAAACTTGCCCGGCTTCCGTATAGAAAGACCCTGAGTGAATTTGACTTTACGTTCCAACCCAGTATTGATGAAAAGTTGATAAGAGAACTTGCAACAATGGCTTTTGTCTACAGAGCGGAAAACGTGATATTTCTTGGCCCACCCGGAGTAGGGAAGACACACCTTGCAGTAGGCCTTGCAATAGAAGCCCTGTCTCAGGGTATGTCGGTATATTTTACACGCCTTTCACGGCTAATTGAAGACCTCAAGAAGGCCAACAAGGAGAACCGTTTGGAAAAGAGGATGAGGATTTACACTGGGCCTAAACTTCTAATTATCGACGAAGTAGGCTATCTTCCGCTTGATGATCTTGGGGCTAACCTCTTTTTCCAGTTGATAAGCGCCCGGTATGAAAGGGGTAGTATTATACTCACCAGCAACAAAGGTTTTGGAGAATGGGGAGAGCTCATGGGAGATACCGTGCTTGCGACTGCAGTATTAGATAGGCTGTTACATCATGCTCATATAATCAACATACGGGGCAACAGTTATCGCCTGAAAGACAGGTTAAAGACAGGATTGTATGGCAACCCACATAACAATGCTTAATTTCTTAATTTAAAGAGGCCAGAGTGGGTCAATTTTAAGCCGTTGAAAATGGGTCAATTTAAACCCGCTATTGACATAAGTGTCACCGCCGGTATACAATTGACCCAGGAGCAACGAAAAGGAATTGACCCACCCCCTGGCGAAATATCCCTCTGATACCAACACAGAACGGAGGGAAATAAGTGCTAGGGAGTGGATCTATTATCATGTTACACGAACTAAAAGCAAAGGGCAAGAGCATTCGTGCAATAGCACGAGAAGCCGGCCTTTCAAGAAATACAGTGAGGAAATATCTCAGAGCGCAAGGAATTCCTGAAAGGAAGCCTCATCCAAAAAGAGGCTCAAAACTTGACCCATACAAGGATACCATTCAGGAGCTCATGAATCTCGGTATATTCAATTGCGAAGTCATCTATGAAAGGATAAAAGAAAAAGGCTATACCGGCGGACGCACTATCTTGAGGGACTATGTAAGACAATTCAGGCCTCCAAAAAAGGCCCCTGCCGTATGCCGCTATGAAACCAAGCCCGGCCAGCAGGCTCAAGTCGACTGGGGTGAATACACATACATTGACGAGGAAACCGGCGAAACACGTAAGCTTTATCTTTTCGTCATGGTGCTGGGATATTCAAGAGCCATATATGTGGAATTCACAAACCGGTGCGATGTCAATACTTTTATCCGCTGCCTCATACACGGATTCGAATACTTCGGCGGAGTAACCGACGTATTGCTCACCGACAGGATGAAAACCGTAATAATCGGCACTGATGAAAACAAAAAACCTGTATGGAACTCCATTTTTGAAGACCTTGCTGCGACGCTCGGCTTTACCCCTAGAGTTTGCAAAGCACGGCGCCCTCAGACCAAAGGCAAAGTTGAAAGCGGGATAGACTTTGTCAAAAGTAACTTTCTGCCGGGCAGGAAATTCACAGACTATGGCGACTTGAACCGGCAGGCTATAGTGTGGTGCGAAAATAAAAACAGAAGGATACACGGCACTACCGGGGAAAGGCCCATTGATCGCTTGAAGGAAGAAAAACTCAAACCCCTCCCCAATTATGACAGATACCAGAAGTTTATGGAAGAAGTGAGGAAAGTCCATAAAGATGGCCTTTTAAGCTTCGGCGGTGTAAGGTATGGCGTTCCCTGGCAGTATAGCGGAAAAGAGGTGGTTGTAAGGGATAAACACGGTAAAATTGAAATCCTCTATGATGGGAAGGTGATAGCAACCCACGAAAAGCAATACCGCTCAAGGGCCACGGTTTATGCCAAAAACCAGTATACCGGGCTAAAAGAAGCCGAAGGTATGCTCTATCCTAACCCGCGTGCATACAAGGTCTCTTCTCTGGAAGTTGAAAAGCGTTCTTTAGGGGTTTATGAAAGCCTGCTGGGGGTGGGCACAATATGATAGAGCTTGAAAAAGCAAAATCCAACCTTGAAGAACTGGGGCTTTTAAACGCAGCGGTTTTCATCGATGCTATTCTTGAAAGAGCTCAACACGCGAACGCGACGTATATTGAGTTCTTAAACGGCCTGCTCGAAGCTGAACTTAGCGAAAGACAAAGGCGGAACATCGAAGTGAGGTCGAAACTTGCCCGGCTTCCGTATAGAAAGACCCTGAGTGAATTTGACTTTACGTTCCAACCCAGTATTGATGAAAAGTTGATAAGAGAACTTGCAACAATGGCTTTTGTCTACAGAGCGGAAAACGTGATATTTCTTGGCCCACCCGGAGTAGGGAAGACACACCTTGCAGTAGGCCTTGCAATAGAAGCCCTGTCTCAGGGTATGTCGGTATATTTTACACGCCTTTCACGGCTAATTGAAGACCTCAAGAAGGCCAACAAGGAGAACCGTTTGGAAAAGAGGATGAGGATTTACACTGGGCCTAAACTTCTAATTATCGACGAAGTAGGCTATTTACCGCTTGATAATCTTGGGGCTAACCTCTTCTTCCAGTTGATAAGTGCCCGGTATGAAAGGGGGAGTATCATACTCACCAGCAACAAAGGTTTTGGAGAATGGGGAGAGCTTATGGGAGATACCGTGCTTGCAACTGCAGTATTAGATAGGCTGTTACACCATGCCCATATAATCAACATTCGGGGCAACAGCTATCGCCTGAAAGACAGGTTAAAGACAGGATTGTATGGTAACCCACATAACAATGCTTAATTTCTTAATTAAAAGAGGCCAGGGTGGGTCAATTTTAAGCCGTTGAAAATGGGTCAATTTAAACCCGCTATTGACACCGGATTGTGTAAAAATAGGAATCTTTTTAAATTCAACGCCAGTATTATATTCATCTCTTATTACTTCCGCCATAGTAACCTTTCTTGCCTTTGCAACTGCATCTAATATAGCCTGAGTTACCCCGTATCTTATTGCAGTATGGAGCCTTTTCCCAGCTATTTCCATATTGTCTATTTCTTGGGCCATTTCTTTAAAGGTTGTTATTTCCCTTCCTATAAGCTTTGGTGAAATGTATTTTTCAATAACTGGAATAAACTCTTCAGCTAAAAACAGAGGGTCTCTTCCACCTGCACCTGAGTATTGAACAGCTGCACAATCACCAAAGGCAATTTGACCATCTTCTAATATAAGCATAATAGAAATAGACTCTCCAGCCATTCTTATGGTCTTAAATCCTTCAGTTACAGGCTCTCCTATGTAAACAAATCCATCGTGAAAAGCACCCTTTTTTATAGCCCTTTGGTCATCAAAGAAAAATCCCGTCCTTCCTGCTGATATTAACACATCTACAATTTTCATAAAAATCCCCAACCTCTCTCACAATGTTTAATTAATAATTTGGCCTTCCTACTAAGAATCCCTTCCCGACAGCATTAATATCATCCACCACCATTTGGAATCCTATTTTCCTCTTTTCATACCTTGCCCTTTCCTCTAAAAGGCTTCTATGAAAATCCTTGATTTCCTTTGTAAATGGGAGGTTTCCAAATTCAAGGATTCTAACTGCACCATTGTTGTCCCTTGCAGGAAGTACTTTACCTGCATTGAACTTGCTTGGCGCAAAGGGAATGTCTAAAATTCCCATTTCAAAGGCCTTTACAACCCCTACAGCAAGATCGCCTTTCCCAACCTCAAACACCTTATCAAGTATGCACTTTGTTTCCATTTTAATAAGTTTGATTTCTTCCTCTAATTCCTTTGGCATAGGGAGCCTCTGACCTCTTAATAAGTTTAACGTCTGCTTTGTTGCCTTAATTCCAGCTGCATTAGCTTCTTTGGTTGGAATTCCAACAGCTTCATGAGGAGTCTTTACTATAACCTTTGTAGCTCCTGCGAGGGCTGCTGTTGCTGAACCCCATGAAATAACTCCAAAGGCCTTTGCCTCATCCTGTGGGAATCCTCCCATCCATTGATGGAATACAGTTGTAAGCTCTACATCATATCCGTATTCTTTAAAGTATTCATTAGCCTGCTCCTCTAAAGCCTTCATTGCTGCGACATCCTGAATTAAATTTCCACACTGTCCATATCCTAAGGTGATATTCTTAACACCCTGTTCCGCGGCAAGTAATCCTTCTATTATAGCAATTGCATTTGATATACTGGGTGGAACTAAGGTTCCTGTTAATGGTCCAAAAGGCTCTCTATTTAAAGAAATTCCCATCTCTTCATAAAGTCCAACTAATCTATCGCAGTACTGCCAATCAAGTATTGACTTTTCGAGGCTCACGTTCTTTGCATAAGGAATATTGTATGAAATTGCACCGCCTTCGTTTGAAGTCCACCCTGCTGCATGTATTATTTCAGATAAAAGCCTTGCGTCCGGTGTTCCATGCCTTGCTTGAAGTGGAAGGTCAATCGCCTCAAAGACCTTTCTACATCCTTCAACACCGTGGTTTACCGCAGGAAATCCATTTAGCATCGAACGGCCGGCCTTTCTACTCTCTTCAAGCCCTATTTCACATTCTTTATATCTATTTTGTCTTGTGTAGCTGTCAATAGTTGTCGGCAATAGGTCTGCTTCCCCTTCATCTTGAAGATATTTTAAGAGGTTTATATGATCCTCTATCAATGCAACACCTGCCCTTGGCTGTGCTAAAGTTATTCCTTGTTCCTTAGCCTTTTTTAGCTTAAAAGGAAAACTTTTATGCTCTGGCACTTTCCTTAAATATTCTGCAGCCTCCTCTAAATTCACTCCTTTTCCCGTTGGCCACTGGTTTAATACTTCTTCTCTTGCCTTAAAAAACTCATCTTCAGTCCACTTCTTATTTTTAAGTTCCACATTATTCCCCCCTTAAACCCTTACTATATACTTTTTAATAATCCTTAAAGCCTTATCCGGATACTTTTCAGCTAATAATCCCATAGCAGACAATATATACTCTCTATCCACTAAAATTTCAGGATTTACTGGCTTTAAATAATTCGGAAAAGCAGGATTGAATTTCCCCGTTGAAAGTATTTTTTTAGGGTTCTTACTATGGACTATAACTCCTCCTGTTCCAATCAAATATTTCACATTCAAAAGATCCTTCCCTACCTGAGAGTAAATTGTCCCCAAAGGAGTATATAAGCACTCGATTGTTCCCACATGCCTTTCCATAACAATTTCTGTTGCTACCATTCCAAGACTTTCATCAAATTCCAAATCTTCCTCATTCTTAGGGACAAAACTTATATTGGATTGAAGAAATTTACATCTTTCTTCAATATCGTATTTGCTATTAGGTATGAACTTACTAATTCTTTTAATTCCTGCAGTCTCCAAAAGGGATACTGCGCTAACCCTCATACCAAGGTCTCCTTCAACCGTTCTTTTTGCGTAGGGTTCCGGAAGTCCTTTTAAAGTTACTCCGGCCTTAGAAGGCTCTCCACTTGCTATAGAATGAACGTCTGTAGTTGCCCCTCCAATGTCAACAACAATAAGCTCTCCTATCCCTTCTTCTTTATCTGTTCCATCGGCGAGTATCTTTGCAGCCTTTAATACTGCTGCAGGAGTTGGCATCAATATGCCGTTAATAAACTTTTCTGCCCTTTTCATCCCTTTGGCTTCGACTATTTTTTCCATGAAAATTTCTCTTATAACTTTCCTCGCAGGTTCTACGTTTATTTGGTTAAGCTTTGGCATAACGTTCTCGGTAATCTTATAATAAATATTGTATTTATTGAATATATCACTTATCTCATCCTGCGCATTTTTATTCCCAGCAACAACTATTGGAACATTTTTTATATATTTTGCTATAAGTTTTGCGTTATGGATAATACAGTCCTTGTTACCACCATCCGTCCCACCTGCGAGAAGAATTATATCTGGCTTTTTATCTATGATCTCCTCAATCTCAAAATTTGTAAGTTCGAAGCTATATACGTCAAGAATTCTCGCACCGGCACCAAGGGCAGCCCTTTTTGCAGCCTCAGCTGTTAATTCAGGCACTAATCCAATAGCTACCATCTTTAGTCCACCTGCAGCAGAAGAACAGGCCAATTTTTCCACAAAGTTTACCTTATTTAAATTTATCTTTTCCTTTAACTTTTCAAAGGCATTTTCAAATCCTATCATTATATCTGTTTGAACTGTTGTTAAGTCCTTTGCCGTTGCAAGTATTTCCTCATTTTCTAAATCAACTGCGGTAAGTTTTGTGTACGTGCTTCCAAAATCTATCAAAAGTGCTGCATCCATGATACCACCTAATCCTCTATCCCTAAATCTCTTTTGAGATCTCTTATACCTATCTCCGGAGATGTTCCGGGTGGATAAACCCTGTTAAAGCCCATCCCTTTAAACCTTTTTTCAACATCACTCCAATCTTGTTTTCCAACCACAAGATTTCCACCTATATAAAGTAAAATATTTTTAAGCCCTGCTTCATCGCACTTTTCCCTTAAACCTCTACAGTCTATTTCCCCATGGCCGTAGAGGGACGAAACCAATATTGCATCCGCGTTTGTTTCAATAGTAGCATTAATAAATTCCTCTTGTGAACACATAACTCCTATGTTTACAACATTAAATCCTGCTTCTGAAAGAGCTCTTTCAAGAATCTTATTCCCTACAGCATGGCAGTCAGCTCCAATAACACCTAAAACAACAGTTTTTTGCATATAATTGCCTCCTTTCCAGTAATAATAAAAAATTTTAATTAATTCATTTTTTAAATTGTTTAATTTTCTTTAGTCTTTATAGTATATACCATAGCTTTTTTAGAATTATTGGATAAAGTATATTGTATACAAGAATTTAATTTTTTATATAAACAGAAAAGCAATTCTTGTATTATTATTTACATTTTTTTTTATTTTAATATAAAATACAAATAAATTTTTTGTCAATCCCTAAAAAACAAAAATATAAGGTTGGCTTACCACCAACCTGTAAGAATCTTAAATTTTTTTGATTTACAAAATAATACATATGATGCTCCCACTTCCTTCATTGACGATTCTCTGCAAAGTTTCCTGAAGCTTTACTTGAGCTGCTTCGGGCATATGTTGTAGTTTGTTCTGTATTCCCTCCCTAACGAGCTCCTGTAAAGATTTGCCAAAAATATTTGTCTGCCATATTTTTTCAGGGCTTCTTTCAAACTCGCTCATTAAATAATTTAACAGTTCTTCACTCTGTTTTTCCGTACCTATTAAAGGAGAAACTTCAGTCTGAATATCGGCTCTTATCATATGAATTGAAGGAGCCACCGCCCTTAATCTTACTCCGAAGCGGAATCCCTGTCTTATAATTTCCGGTTCTTCCAGGGTTAGCTCATCTAATTGCGGTGGAACAATACCGTAACCTACCCGTTTTACATCATCCAAAGCTTTTGCAACTTTGTCATACTCTTTCTTAGCTTTTGAAAATTCTTTTAATGTTTTAATTAAACTATGATCGTTCGTCACTTCAACGCCGGAAATTTCACTCAGTACCTTATAAAAGAGCCTATCGGGTGTGGACATTTCGATATCCGCTTTTCCTGTTCCCGGATTTAGTTCTTTCACTCTGACGCTTTCTATCAAATCACAGGCTTTGAAAGATTCCAATACCTTTTCTACATCCCTCAGGCGATAGATATTCTTAACATTTTCCCGGATGGTCTCTTCAATATTTTTCTTTAACCAGTGCTCTTTTTCAAGGGCATCCACCCATCTTGGCATCTTAATATTGATTTCCATTACTGGGAACTCATAAAGAGTCTTTTCAAGAATTTCATAAATATCTTCTTGTCTTAGGTTTTGACAGTCGTACAAAAGAACCGGTACATCGTATTTTTCCTCCAGTATCTCCCTCAGCTCCTTTGATAATTCATCTTCGGGCTTTGCTGAATTCAAAACCACCACGAAGGGTTTTCCGATATTTTTCATTTCCTTTATAACCCTTTCTTCTGCCTGAACGTAATTATCCCTCGGAATATCCGTGATTGAACCATCGGTAGTAACCACAATGCCTATTGTAGAATGCTCTTCAATTACCTTTCGAGTCCCGATTTCTGCTGCCTCCTGAAAGGGTATTTCCTTCTCATACCAGGGCGTACTCACCATCCGAGGTCCATTTTCATCTTCATAACCCAGGGCTCCTCTTACGGTAAAACCGACATTATCCACAAGTCTTACTCTTAATTTAATGTTATCCTTTATAGTAATTTCCACGGCCTGACTTGGAATAAACTTCGGCTCTGCTGTTGTTATTGTCCTTCCCGCACCGCTTTGTGGCAGTTCGTCTTTTGCCCTCAGCTTTGCATTTGGATCATCGATATTTGGAAGCACCAAGAGTTCCATAAACTTTTTTACAAAAGTTGATTTTCCGGCCCTCACCGGACCTACTACCCCGATGTAAATATCTCCCTTAGTTCGTTCAGCAATATCCCTGAAAAGATCAAAATTTTCCATCATCTCCCCTCCTTGGCCTAAGATTTACTTTGAACGAAGAATTCCCATTCATTTATCACTAATATATATATGGACACCTTTTGGGGAATATTACAAAAGATTGCTAAAAAGTTAAGGGGTATTTGCATGGGTATTTGGAGCCTTCATAACCTTTTTGGTATGAAAAAAGGAAGCTGGAGAGAAAAAGCTTTTAACACATAAAAAATTTTGTTTAAAAAATTTTTACCGGGGTTATTTATTAAACCCCGGTAATTTAAATTATTAATATACTTCTATTTTCCCCCGCCTTGCCATTAAATCATCTACAGCTTTTTTGGGGTCTTTATCCTCGAATAATACTTTATAAGCCTCCTGAGTTATCGGCATTTCCACGTCATATAGATCCGAAAGCTTTTTTGCAGCTTTTGTAGCATATATTCCTTCAATCACCATTTTTGTAGATTTAACAATCTCATCAACTTTTTTGCCCTTTCCAATCTCAATTCCCGCTCTTCTGTTCCTGCTATGCATGCTGCTGCAGGTAACAATTACATCACCAATACCAGATAGTCCGGAAAAAGTGGAGTTTTTAGCCCCAAGCTTTTTCCCCAACCGCATTATTTCAATAATGCCCCTGGTAATTAAAGCTGCCCGCGTATTATCTCCATACCCCAGACCTTCCGAAACTCCGGAACAAATGGCTATAATGTTTTTTAAAGCTCCTCCCAACTCTACTCCTATTACGTCATAGTTTCGATAGACTCTAAAGTAATTATTAATAAAAACCTCCTGTAAGACTTTCAAAACCCTTTTATCTTTGGAAGCTACTACAACAGCAGTGGGATATCTTCTTATTACTTCTTCCGCATGACTTGGACCAGAAATAACTGCAATTTGAGAATTTTGGGGTATTTCCTCTTTTATTACTTCAGACATGCGCATAAGGCTTTCGTTCTCTATGCCCTTAGAAGCATTTAGAATAATAGTATCATTTTTAATATATTTTTTTGCTTCCCTTAGAATGGACCGCAGGGCCTGAGAGGGTGTGGCAAGAATCACTATTTCCGAATTTTTTACAGCATATTCTAAATCATGCGTAACCACAATACTCGAATTTATTTTGGCACCAGGCAGATATTCCCTATTTTCTTTTATTTGGTTTATCTCTTCGGCTAATTCTCTCCTTCTTGCCCATAAAATTACCTCATGTTTATTATCGGAAACTACATTTGAAAGAGCCGTTCCCCAGCTTCCCGCACCCAGAATTGAAATTCTCATCTTAGATTCTCCTTAGAATTTATTTTTTCTTTTCCTTCTTTTTTATTTTGAAAAAGATAGGAGTGCCCTCAAAACCAAATTTTTCTCTTAATTTGTTCTCCAAATAGCGCTGATAAGAAAAATGCAGGATTTCGGGATCGTTTACAAGAAAACTAAAGGTAGGGGGTTTTATACCTATTTGCTCAGCATCGTAAATTTTCAATCGTTTCCCTTTAATTACCGGAGGAGGTACTATTGTCATAGCTTCATCCAAAAGTTCTCTCAGTATCTTTTTTTCTACTCTAAAGGTATAGTAATTCATTACAAATTCTATCAGCTCCAAAATTTTTGGCACCCTTTTCTTCGTAAGCGCCGAAACAAAAACAACAGGTGCATACTCAGCAAATTTAAATTCTTCTTTTATTTCTTCAGTGTATTTATTCATAGTTTTGTCGTCTTTTTCCACCGCATCCCATTTATTTACCACAATTATCATTGCTTTACCTTCTTCATGGGCAAGTCCTGCAATCTTCTTGTCCTGTTCCGCTATTTTTGAAGTGGCATCTATCACCATTAAAACCACATCAGACCTTTCTATAGCACCAATAGCCCTTAAATTACTGTAAAATTCTATGTCCTCCTTAACCCTGCTTTTCCTTCTCAAACCGGCCGTATCTATCAATACCATTTTCTTCCCCTGATATTCAAACAAAGTATCGATAGCATCCCGTGTGGTCCCGGGAATGTCGCTAACAATTACCCTTTCTTCTCCTAAAATTGAATTAACAAGAGAAGACTTACCCACATTGGGTCTACCCACCACCGCTATTTTAATTACATCTTCGTCGTATTCTGCAATCTCCTCGTCCGGAATATATCCTACAATCCTATCAAGTAAATCACCAATATTTACACCATGAGCGGCAGAAATCAATATAGGATCCCCAAAACCTAATTTATAATACTCGAATGCAGTTTCCGATTGGGTTTCAAAATTATCTACTTTGTTTACTACTAAAATAACCGGTTTTTTACTTTTCCTTAAAATCTGGGCCACATCCTCATCAATTGGGGTCAATCCTTCCTTCCCATCCACAAGAAATACTATTACATCGGTGCTCTCCAAAGCCAATTCCACCTGGTGAAGAACTTTTGAAAAAATTATATCTTCATTTCCCGGCTCTATTCCGCCCGTATCTACCAATGTAAATTTTTTATCTCTCCACTCCACCTGCCCGTAAATTCGATCCCTTGTCACACCTGGTTTATCATCAACAATGGAGACTCTTTTCCCGATTATTCTGTTAAATAAGGTAGATTTTCCTACATTTGGCCTTCCTATTATGGTTGCTGTAAATCCCATGTTTTTCCCCCCAATCTAATATTTATTATGCTGTTGAGGAGGGCCTTGCCGTTGACAGGAACTACTTTAAAAGGTGTATTTAGATTTCTTGATACCTGTTCTACGGTTACATCATCAAGAAACTTACCTTCATTTACCATAACTGAAGGAATTAGCACTTCATCACCCAAATCCTCATCTTTCAGCTGTGAGATAATATCCATTCCTGCTATTAGTCCTGCCACGGTGACCGATTCACCAAAAAAGTTGTTTTTTACAGCTTTTATTTCCAATCTTAAATTTTCTATGTTTTTCATAAAAGCCAGTTCATTTTTTAAAATTTTGTATGCAGAACATCCCGTTACAATTGTAACATGCCTCTTTTTAAGCAGTTTCCCGGGTAGCTTGTTCTTATGACAACTAATCTGATGCCGTAATAATGAAACCATACCGACTCCATTTTCCCACTGAGCAAAATCTTCATAAGTTTTATAGTGAGGAAAGTTTAAGCTCGCTTTTTCATAAAACTCATCGGCCGCAAAAACAAGCCTTTTACCAAATTTTCTCAAATTATCTTTCTGATAATTTTGAACAAGTTTGATCACCTCAAGAGCTTCCATTGATGTAAAATCCCTTAATGGAAATAAATTTTCCCTGAATCGGGTAAGCCCGACCGGTACAACGGCTATCGAAAGAATTGCGGGGTAAAGTTCCGTAAGGTCCTCTATAGTTTTTTTAAGCACTTCTTTATCATTTATGCCCGGACAAACAACAATTTGAGTGTGAAAATTAATCCCATTCTCTTTAAATTCTTCCAAACATTCAAGAATATTTAAACCATTTTCAACTCCCAGCAAAAAATTTCTTATTTTTACATCCGTTGCATGAACAGAGATATAAAGGGGGCTTAAATGCATATCGTATATTTTTTTCTTGTCTTGAAGAGTTAGATTTGTAAGGGTGATGTAAGTGCCTTTAAGAAAAGATAAACGATAATCATCATCTTTCACATAAAGTGAGGAACGTAAACCCTTTGGCATTTGATCAACAAAGCAAAATATACACTTATTTTTACAGACCTTTATTGTATCAATAATGGGATTTTTGAATTCGATTCCCAGATCCTCATCAAAATCCTTTTCAATATATACCTTTTTTTCCCCTTCTTTTGTCTTAAGCAGTATTTCAACTTTTTCTTCAGTGGAGTAAAACTTGTAATCCAGAATATCTTCAATAGGTTTACCATTAATAGAACAAATTTCGTCTCCTATATTTATTCCTGCTTTTTTCGCCAAACTATTTTCTTTTATATAATAAACCTTTGCCTTTCCCAATTTTTATCCCCTTTTACCCAGAAACTTTACAAACTTTATTATTAATTAAATTAACCTTCAAGTCAAGAAATTAATTTCATTGAATTTTTTTTTAACTTCTTTTACCAGATCGACAAAATCAAAATACCTTTCCTGAATACCTTTTATAGTCAACGGTCTTCCAGGAAAAACGAGCCCGAGTCTTCGGGATAAAATCCCACCAATTTTTGTCTTTAAATTTACCAGTTGTAAGGTGCCAACCATATATATTTGGTTATGATCAATCCCGCACTCTTTTAGATAGGAAATTATAATTTTCTTTATCAATTCTCTTTCATTGGTCATGCCTATGATAAAAATTTCATTTTCGAATTCATCCTTACCCATAAAAAAAGGGGTGCCTATTTCATTATTTTTTGTTTTATCGTAATAGGGTAATTTTATAAATTCTTTATACTCCGGTATTCTATCCATCGGAAGATATCCTGTATGAATGGCAGCTGCCACTACCGAAGAATGAGCACTTCCATAACAATAGTAAAATATTTTCATTAAACATCACCATATTATTCTCTAATTTTTAATATTAACTTTTTCAATTCTGTAAAATTTTTCTTTATTCCGTAAATGATAAGTTTTTGTCCAATGCTTTTACAATTCATTTTTTTACAAAAAAATTCGCCTGCTTTAATATAAATATTTTTATAATTAGATAAATCTATAAAATATAAATTATCTTTTCCGATATCGTAAATCTCAGAAATTCCTTTTAAAGCCCTTTCCACAATTTTACCGGATTTTTTTACTCCCAAAATATAAACCTTTCTACCCTTTTTATCGGTTCCAAAAAAAATGAGCCTCCCCTGTTCTTTACAATTTCTATCGCAAAACTCCTGTAAATTTATTAATTTATCATAATTGTACTCAATAATAAGTCCTAAATGAATGGAAGCAGCTACTACAGAAATGTAGCTGCCCCAGTAATCAGCATATATTACTTTCATAAAGTCCACCTATAAATTATTTTCTTCCTTTTTATTTTCTTCTTCCGTTTCAGTTTTATTTTGATCGGATAAAAGCTCCGCAGCTTCTTTTTCCTCTTTTTTAATTTCTTCTTGGTTTTCCTCTAAAATAGACTTTTCTTTTTTTACAAATATATTTCCCAGGAAATTAGAGAATTCCGAACTACCGAACTTTTTCACTTTGCTTTTAAATTCATTCCAACCCCCTGTGCTGATAATCATATATCCTACAATTCCTAACACCACGATAAAAATTATCCAGAATATTGTTGCACCTGCACTTTTTCTTTCTCCGGGCACCTGGGTAACCAAGCCTTGAGGTGCTGATTCTTTTTGATAATCCGCACCGTAAACGGTCGCCATTATTACATCCGCCAGATGTTGAATACCTTCTTCAGCCTTTTCTCTATGATTTGTGTAAGTCCCGGCTTCCACCAATATTGTCCTGGGGAAAAGGTCCTGATTGTAGTTACCCTTACCGTAAAATATCCCCTTAAAAAGACCGGGGTATTTTTTATCTGCAGTAGCTTTAATCTGCCAGGCAAAATTATTTATCATTTTTATCTGCGGGTTTTGTCTTCCAACAACGAGCCTTACCTGCGCTACAGGCCTTCCATTTACACTGCCGGTATACTCTTCGGCGGGCACTGCGTCCCTGTGAATATCTAAGACGGCATCGGGCTTGTTTTTTAGAAGCTCCATGGCAGTGCGCCTGGAGCGATGGTAAGCACCCGCATCATGGGGGTCATGGGGTTTTTCCGATTGAATCACCTTTACTCCCTTTTGCTCTAAGGCTTTTTTTAGAGCCTCTCCAACTTTAAATATTCCTCCCCGGTATGGAATACTGGATTTACCATCGGTAGGAACATAAGATTCATCACTGTGGGTGTGATATATGACTATTACTTTTTGTCCTGCTTCTTTAAATGCTTCCTGAACACCTTCCTGTTCATTGGTTTGAAGAGCACTTTCAATATCAATTTTTTCTATAAATTTTGCAAAGGCTATATTACCCTTTACCTCTGTAACTTCGTACAAATTATTTTTTTCATCTAAATATTGATCTCCCACAGTTACAAACATGCTGGTTCGAAATATAATATCATTGGTACCCTCTTCATAAACCGTAAAATATCCTTCTTTTGTTTCTTCTTCAGCGTGAACAATTGAAAAAAATGAAAAAACAATAAATATTATTAACAAATAAATATATAATCTCTTTATTTTACTCCTCATTTTTTTCATCCCCTTCTTGTGTAGAATCATCTTGAGTATCAATATTTTGAGTTGCTTCCTCTTGTTTTCTTGTATTCAAATTTGCTTTTGCCGTTCCTCCCTGAAGCTTTTCCCTTGTCTCCCCAACTATTTCACATAAAAGAACCGCAATCACACCCGAAATTATTGTAGCATCAAAAACTCCTGCTCCTCCTATTACGGTACCAATGGGTCTTCCCGCTACCCCAAAAACGTATAAAAGATCCCCGATTAAAATACCCATTATACCTGCAATAAAAGCCCCGCGCCTTGATCTGCCGAAAATATAGGCAACTATTCCAGCGATTATTGCAAAGGCAAAAAGAGGATCTATTATCATTACATCGGGTTCTGCGGGTAATAGCCTACCCGCCAAAAATACTGCAATACCACTGATTACAGAAGCCACTATTGCTCTTATTTTTTCCGCAGCTTCATCTGCTGTTACAATTAAATATAAAGCTAAGATTATCGGCACTATTCCTCCACCAATATTTATCGATAAACTTCTACTTAAAGGAATTGCCGGTAAAAAAAATCCTACTACCATTATTGCTAAAAATAAGAGGGCTGTTTTATCGTTCAATTTCATCCTATCAAGAACCCGATGTAAAACACCGAAATATATTAAAATGGCTACTGCAACAAGTAAAATTATTCCAAAAGGCATTTTATCACCTCTAAATACAAAATTTTTTCTTTTTTAGCTTTCCACGGGTAAGATAATTTATACAAAATAAAAAGCGCCTTGTCAGCGCTCTAATTGTTTAACTCTTTTTTTTCACCGGTAACCAAAAATATTAACCATTCACCAATATTAGTAGCATGATCCGCTATTCTTTCTAAATACCTGCCCACAAATAAGAGCGATGTAGCCTGCGAAATGGTTTTGGGGTCCTGCATCATAATAATCAACAATTCTCTGAAAATTTGTGAATACAAATGATCAATTTCATCATCCGCTTCACATACTTTTTTTGCTGCTTCCACATCTTCATTCACATAAGCATCAAGGGCATTTTTTACCATTTCCTTAGCTAAGTGAGCCATACGCGGGATATCAATTAAAGGTTTTATATATTCTTCATTTAACAATCTTATAGTGGTTTTTGCTATGTCTACCGCATTATCTGACATTCTTTCCAGGTCCGTAACTATTTTTACTCCCGTAAAAATTACTCTCAAATCTTTGGCTAAGGGATGCTGGGTTGCAATAAGTTTAATGCATTTATCCTCAATCAAGTGCTGTAAATTATCCACTATATCATCATCCTCAATTACTTTTATTGCCAGTTTCTCATCTTTTTTCACCAGAGATTCCACCGCATTAAAAATCTGCTGCTCTACTACACTCCCCATTTTCAGTATATCCTGCTGCAGTAATTCCAGTTCTTTATTGAACCCGGATCGTAAATTTGTCAAAGGCTTTCCCTCCTATCTTTATTATCCAAAACGCCCCGTTATATAATCTTCAGTTTTTTTATTCTTAGGGTTATAAAAGACTTCTTCCGTTATTCCGTACTCTACTAATTCTCCGTTTAAGAAAAATGCCGTAAAATCCGATACCCTTCCTGCCTGCTGCATGTTATGGGTAACGATAACAATAGTGTATTTTTCTTTTAAATCTATAATCAGTTCTTCTATTTTCATTGTAGAAATAGGATCCAGGGCGGAACAGGGTTCATCCATTAAAATTACATCAGGTTCCACAGCTAAAACCCTTGCAATGCAAAGTCTCTGCTGTTGTCCCCCCGATAGACCCAGAGCAGAACTTTTTAGCCTATCCTTAACCTCATCCCATAAAGCCGCTGCTTTTAGACTTTTTTCCACAATTTCATCAAGTTTTGTCTTATCTTTTATTCCATGAATTCGAGGACCGTAAGCCACATTATCGTAAATAGACATGGGAAAAGGATTTGGCTTTTGAAATACCATTCCCACCTTTTTCCTCAATTCCACCACATCCACGCCGGGCTCATAAATATTTCTCCCATCCAATATGATCTTACCCGACACCCTCGATCCTTCAATTAAGTCGTTCATCCTGTTTAAAGTCCTTAAAAATGTGGATTTACCGCATCCTGATGGTCCTATCAAAGCGGTTACCTTTTTATCTTTTATCGTCAAGTTTATATCTCTTAAAGCTTGATAATTTCCGTAATAAAAATTTAGATTTTCTGTTATTATTTTATCTTCTATTTTAATCTCCCCCTCGAGCAGTAAATTAATTATTTTTATTTTATTAAAAGCATGTTAAATACAATTTTACAATTTGTTAATTTTTTGTGATTAACTTTTAAAGGTAATAATAAATTTAGTTCCTTGATTCAACCTGCTCTCCACCTTTATCTCTGCTCCCAGGGCTCCTGCTAAATTTTTTACAATAGCAAGGCCTAATCCACTTCCTCCGCTTTCACGGCTACGGGCCTTGTCAACCCTATAAAACCTTTCAAAAATCCTCCCTATATGCTCCTCGGGTATTCCAATTCCGGTATCACAAACTTTTATTATTACTTCTCCATTTTGCCCTCCCGATTCTATCCATATTTTACCCCCTTCGGGAGTGTATTTTATAGCATTGTCTACCAGGTTAATCAATATCTGCATTAATTTGTCTCTGTCACTAATCATTTCACTTATCGAACTTTTATAACTAAATTCCAAATTTTTCTCTTCAAAACGTTTCTTAAAAATCAAATTTATTTCTTCAAAAACTTCCTCCAATTTTAATTTTTCATTTTTAATCTTTAAATGCCCCGATTCAATTTCAGAAAGATTTATTAAATCTACAATAAGCCTGTAAAGCCTACCTATCTCAAAATCGATAATATTCAAAAATCTCAATGTTATTTCTTCGTCTTTGAATGCTCCATCCAGCAATGTTTCAATAAACCCTTTGATTGAGGTTATGGGAGTTTTAAGTTCATGGGAAATATTCGCTATAAGCTCGGTTTTTACTTTCTCCATATTTTTTACATAAGTTAAATCTTTAATTAATATTACGCAGTTTATTATTTTTAAATTCTCTTTAACCGGAATAATTAATACCTTATAGGTACCTTCCTTTATTAAATAACTCAAATTCAGCTCCCTAATTTTCCCATCCCTTAAAGCTTCTTCCGTTTCCTTTATTATTTCGTAATTCCTTATAACACTCAATAAGCTCTTTCCGGTAATTTTTTCTAAAGGGATTCCTAACAATTCGGTAGCTCTTTTATTTAAAAAAAATATTTTTGTATTGCCGTAAAGAAAAAGGACACCTTCTTCAATACAATCTAAAAGTTGATAAAAGTTTTCCTTTAAAAACGAATATTCCTCAGTCAACTGCCGGAATCTCTTTCCTAGCCTGTTGACAGCATTGCTCAAATCACCCATTTCGTTTGACCACGAATAATGAATTGTTCTTTCAAAGTTCCCCAGAGCAAAGTTTTGTAATATTTTCGTGATCTTTCGTACGGGAAAAATAAGCTTTTCTTTTGCCCGAAAATAAGCATTAAATAAAACGTAAATATTTACAATTACCAGGATTAATTTCCCAATAACAATCCATGGCAAAAAATTAAATTTTGCAAAAACTTTCAGTATGCCTTGTAAAGATAATAATATAATATCAAGGGCTAAAAAAAGTGTAACAATACCTTCAAAAATGAAAAAGAATTTTATTTTTTTATCAAGCATTTAAGGCACCTTCCCCAAAATTCACTTTTCCTTGAACTTATATCCTATTCCTCTAATCGTTTCTATATATTTAGGTTCATCCTGTTCATCTCCTAATTTTTGCCTTAAATGCCTTATATGCACATCTACGGTTCTCGTATCCCCTAAGTAATCATACCCCCAGATTCTTTCCAGTAAATAATCCCTTGAAAAAACCCTGCCCGGGTTTTGGGCAAAAAGTTTTAACAGTTCAAATTCTTTTGGTGTTAGATCAATTTTCCTTCCATCTACGGTAACTTCAAATTTATCAACTTCTATACAAATATCCGAAATCCTTATCGTATTTTCTCCCTTATCCTTTTTTTCCACCCTGCGAAGTACGGCCTTCACCCTTGCAACCAATTCCCTCACGCTGAAAGGTTTTGTAATATAATCATCAGCTCCAATTTCTAAGCCCAAAATTCTGTCTATTTCTTCGTTTTTTGCTGTAATTAATATTATAGGTATTTCTGAAGTATCGGTTTTTCTTCTTAGAATTTTACATAATTCATATCCATCTATTCCCGGAAGCATAACATCCAAAAGAATTAAATCCGGTTTTTCTAATTTTATCAATTCTAATGCTTGTTCACCGTTTAAAGCTTTAATTACTTTAAATCCATTGTTTTCTAAATTAAATTTTAAAAGTTCCAATATATTGGGCTCATCGTCTACTATCAATATTTTTTCATTGGCCATAATTTTCCCCCTTGTCAAACCAATTCTATAATGGCAACAAGGCTGCCCGCCTTTTCTTTTTCTCTTCTATAGGAGAATAATAAATCCTGATTACAAAAAGTACAATAACCACTTTCTATAATGTTTTTTTCTTTTACCCCTGCTTCCATAAGGATGATTTTATTTGCCAGAGTAAGGTCCATCATCCATTTTCCTTTGCCTTTATATAAGGTAAAATCCTCGCAATTGAAATTTTCCTTTCTAAAGACATCTATCACTGGCTCATCTACCTCAAAACAGCATCTTCCAATACACGGCCCTATCCCGGCTAAAAGATTTTCCGGGTTTGTTCTAAAATATTCTACCATTTTCAAAATTGTTTTTTCCCCTACCCTTTTTGCAGTCCCCCGCCATCCAGAATGGGCAAGACCAATTGCAGGTTTTTCTTTATCCAGGAAAAATAGCGGAACGCAATCCGCATAAAATGTAACAAGAGCGACATTTTTTCTATCCGTAATAAGGGCATCCTGTCCCTTAATATCCGAGTCCTTAAAAATTCCTTTTCCCCTATCTTCTTCTTTTGCATAATATACTTTATCATCGTGAATTTGATCAGATAACACAAGGTTTTCATGGTTAACCCCTAATATTTTACAGAACTCTCTAAAATTCAAGATGGCTTCATTTCTTTTATCCTGCTTTTTAATAGCAAAATCTAAAGGTTTTGCTGAAAAACCGTGTCTTACAATCCCCGTAGATTCAAAGGCTGGAATAATAAAAAACTTTATCCCATTCCTTTCTCTTAATTCAAAAGTCATTTTTTGCACCACCCGTAAAATCATTTTTCACAGATCATACATAATTTACATTTTTCTTTTGTGCAGGGGCTCGTACTTTCTCCTTTCAAAGCCTTTTTATATTCTCTTTTTAGTAACTCCTCATCGAATCCCATGTTAATTATATCCCACGGTAGTTCCTCGTATAAATCTAAATTTCTATAGGCATAAAAATATATATCTTTTCCGTTAATATCAATGTTTTTAAAGTCCGAAGTTTTGCCTCCTCTTTGGTGGGCTTTTAAAATCAAATTCCCGCTCTCCCTGTCTCCTCTTGCTAAGGATGCTTGTATTACGGATAATCTCGGGCTTTCATTTATTACCTTTATCCCCGAGGGTTTTAAAGTGCTTTTTATCCTTTTTATCCTTTCTTCCAATATATTTTCTTTTTCCATACCAAACCATTGGAAGGGAGTAAAAGGTTTGGGTATAAAAGGATTAATGCTGACTGTAAGTTCCCCGGTTTTGTTCCCGATATTTATCATAAAGTATTTCAGATTTTTTAAAAAAACTATCATCTCATCTATATCAGAATCTTTCTCGGTAGGGATACCTACCATATAATAAAGTTTCAGATTTTTAATTCCGAATTTAAATGCTCCCTCTGCCGCTTTATAAATGTCCTCCTCTCCTATTCCTTTATTTATAATCTTCCTAAGCCTTTCCGATCCAGCCTCAGGCGCAACGGTGAGAGTTTTATGATTGCTGAAAGAAAGTCCCTCGAGGAGAGGAGAAACCAGGGAATCAGCCCTTAGAGAGGAAACAGAAAACTTAATATTCCTTTTCATCAATTCCCGGGAAAGTCTTTCAATATCCGGGTAATCCGATACCGCCGCTCCTACAAGACCCACTTTGTCGGTAAATTTTTTGGCAAACTCCGCCCTTTTCAGGACAATTTCTAAATCCCTTATCCTCGGAACTCTGTAGCAGTATCCGGCCATACAGAACCTACAGTTCCTACCGCAACCGCGGGAAATCTCAATCAAAAACATATCCTTAAACTCGTTATTCTCTGTAAATACCGCGGTTTCCGTAAAAAAATCATTAAGATTCCTCAAATAGCGCTTCTTTACCCTGCCTCTATCCTTTTGATAAAGTAACGGAACGTATACCCCTTCTATTTGAGAAAGCATTTCTAATATGTCATTTTTTTTTGCTCCTTTATTATTCTCCAATACTTCCATTATTTCATGAATTACCTCTTCCCCTTCACCAATAACAAAAAAATCAAAAAAAAGTGATAAAGGTTCCGGATTAAATGTAACGGCAGGCCCTCCTGCCATAACTAATGGAAAATCCCTATCCCGGGCAAGTAAAGGGATATTTGATTCCTTTAATACCTCAAGGATATTTATATAATCCATCTCATAAGATATAGAAAAACCTATAATATCATATGAAGAAATTTCCTTTTGCGCTTCAATGGTATAAGGTTTGAATCCCTTACCGAAGAAAAAAGCCCTATGGCATAGAGAATCTTTTCTTTTATTTACTTCCCGGTATATAGAATGAAATCCCAGATTCGTCATGCCGATATTATAGGTATTCGGAAAAACCAGGGCAAAATTCACCAAAGCAGAACCATACTCTTTAATCTGAATTAAAGGAAGCTCCGAATCTCTAAGTTGCTGTAATTTCTTTTTTATTTCCCAGCGCAATACTTATTCCCCCTTATTGCTTTCATTTCAATTATAATCATTAATACAAAAAATAAAAAGGCTTTTAAAGCCTTATAATCCTTTTTTTAATGTATCCTGATATTCTACAAGTATTACATCCTCTCCTATTTTTTTTACCTTTTCCCAGGGTATTTCAATTTCTTCACTCCTCAAAAATAAATTGAACCCTCTGGAAACCCCGGGCAATACAATAGATTTTATCTTCCCGTAGTCCGTATCAATATCTATATCCATAATAAACCCCATTTTTTTACCATCAAAAATATTTATTACCTCCTTTTGCCTCAAATCGGTAGCTTTTAACATATAATTCCCTCCATTTTTTCTAAGTTCTAATAAATATTTTATTAAACCATTTTTTATAAAATGAGAAAAAATAAAAAGCCTTTTAAAGGAGGCTTTTCATTCTTCTTTTATTTGCATTACTACCTTTGTCTTTGAGGTATTATCAAAATTCAAATTATTTGTGTTATAGGCCACAATGGATTTTGGTATTAAATAATACAATACGAAAATAAGCATTATCAGTACCAATGCTATTAATCTTTTCAGCAACTTTCTCACCTCTTTTAAATGTACTTTCTCATATGTTTTAGAGCGGATTTTTCAAGCCTTGATACTTGAGCCTGGGAGATTCCTATTTCCTGAGCCACTTCCATTTGAGTTTTACCTTCAAAAAACCTCATCATTAAAATCATTTTCTCCCGCTCATTTAACTTCTGCATAGCCTCTTTTATAGCAATACTTTTCAACCAATTTTCATCGTTATTTTTATCATCGCTGATTTGATCCATTACAAATATGGGATCCCCTCCATCGTGATAAATTGGTTCAAAAAGAGAAACGGGTTCCTGTATTGCATCCAGAGCTAAAACTATTTCTTCCCGGGGAACTTCCATTTCTTCTGCTATTTCATTAATGGAGGGCTCTCTGGAATTTTTATTTACAAGATTATCCCTGATTTGCAAAGCCTTGTACGCTACATCCCGCAAAGACCGGCTTACCCGGATTGGGTTGTTATCCCTTAAATATCTCCTGATTTCACCGATAATCATGGGAACTGCATAGGTGGAAAATTTAACATTTTGGCTTAAATCAAAATTATCTATTGCCTTCATAAGCCCAATACAACCCACCTGAAATAAATCATCCACATATTCTCCTCTATTAGTAAACCTTTGGATTACACTCAACACCAACCTTAAATTCCCGTAAATTAATTTTTCTCTTGCGTCTTTATCCCCATTTTTAGCTTTTAAAAAGAGTTCTTTCATTTTGCTGTTAGATAAAACCGGAAGCTTGGATGTATTCACCCCGCATATTTCCACTTTATTTAAACTCATAAAACTTCCCCCTAACTTTCCACTCTCTTATTTTAATTCTTGCCAGTGGGGGAAGTTTTTATGCATTTTAAAAATTTTTACATCATCCTTACGATTTCCCTTTTTAACCTCTTTATTATTCTTTTCTCCAATCTGGATATATACGATTGAGAGATTCCCAGAATTTCTGCTACTTCTTTCTGCGTTTTTTCTTTTCCTCCGTTTAACCCGTACCTGAGCTCCATTATGGATCGCTCTCTTTTGGGTAACTTTTTCAGGGCAATTCCTAACAATTCCTTTTCCACATCCTCTTCAATGCTTTTATATATTATTTCACCGTCTGTACCAAGAATGTCCGAAAGCAACAATTCATTTCCATCCCAATCGGTATTTAAAGGTTCATCAATGGAAACTTCCACTGTATTTTTATTATTCCTTCTCAAATACATCAAAATTTCATTCTCAATACATTTAGAGGCATAGGTGGCAAGCTTAATCCTTTTTGTTGGGTCGTAGGTGTTTATCGCTTTAATAAGCCCAATGGTTCCGATGGATATCAGGTCCTCAATGGGACAATAAGTGTTTTCAAATTTTCGCGCAATATAGACTACCAATCTTAAATTTCTCTCAATTAATACATTTCTTACCGAAAAATCTCCTTCTTCCAATTTTTTTAACAGTTGAGCTTCTTCCTCCAATGTTAAAGGTGGTGGCAAAGTATCTGCTCCGGAGATATAATAAATCGGTTTTTTAAAAAATCTTAAGAGTTTTCTCTTGATAAAAATCCTGATACTATAAATGTGCTTTTTAAAAAAATCTATTATTATTTTAAACACAAATCTCCCCCCTGAATTGATTAATATTTTCATTCATATAAAATCGTAATTAATTAATGCTCTGTAACTACCATCGGGTGAAAGTGTCCCTTCAAACAATCCCAGGATAACATTTTCTAAAATTGAGGTTTTCCCTTTAAAGTTAATTTTCAAAAAATCTATCTTTATACCAATTAGAATACCGTTCATATTACCGATGGATTTATAGGGAATTATCCTCAATCTCTTTTTTATTTCATCACTAATATTATTTACCAAACAATTATAATCCGGATTTATATAAAATTTTTTTATTATATCAAAGTCTTTACGTTCTAAAATGTCTTTAATTTTTTCTAATTCAATAATTACTACCAAAAGCCCATCTATCGGTTCTTTTAATTCATGTCCAGTATCCAGTAATGCTTTTGCCTTTCCACTCTTATTATTTAAAGCATATTGAATATCCAGGATCATATCTTCTTTATTCACTTTTTTTAAAAAATTAGGCCATATCTCTTTTAAAAATAAGACAATGAATATAGCAGATAATAGTAATAACCACCATTTTATAGAAATATTATTTATAATAGGATAGCTAAACACATAGTCCAAATTAAAAAGATAATAAAAAGCTAAGGTAATTGCTCCTGTTAAAAAGGACATAAAAATAAAAACTAAGAATAATCTAATAAACTCTAATTTGCTTTGTGGATTAAAACTTGCTGTCACCACGGCAAAAGGTAGTAAAAATTTTACTATTTTCCCTAAATAATTTATTTTTTCCGGTAACAGCATTTCAATTAAGGCTAAATTACCTATAAAAGCCCCGAAAAGCATTTTCCGGAACTTAATTTTCTTTTGAAGGACAAAGGAGGTAGCCCACAGAATTATGAAATTCATGAACAAATTTATAAAAAAAACAACATCAATATAAATAACCATTTTTTCACTACCCGGCTATAAAAAATATATATTCATTTTTTCAGGTATTTATGATAAATTTTATCAACAAACAATAAAGAAAAATGTCGTTTTATATTAATAAAAAATAAAAAAGAGCGCATAATGCGCTCTTTTTTTATCTTTTTCTTCCCCGTCTTAGGAAGGCAGGAATTTCAAGATCACTTTCGTCAAAATTAATATTTATTATTTCTTCCTGCTTTGGAAGTTTTTCTTTTTGTTCAAATCCCGTGGCAATAACCGTTATCCTGATCTCATCCTGTAATTTTTCATCGATTACCGCACCAAAAATAATATTAGCATCGGGATCAGCGGCTGCGGAAATAAATTCAGCAGCTTCATTTACTTCTAAAATGCCCAAATTACTGCTTCCCGTAATATTTAACAGTACTCCTTTTGCACCTTCAATTGAAGTCTCGAGTAGAGGACTTGATACGGCCTGCTTTGCAGCCTCCAAAGCTCTGTTCTCTCCGGTTCCCCGGCCAATACCCATGTGCGCAAGACCCGTATCCATCATAATCGTCCTGACATCAGCAAAATCCAGATTTATCAACCCCGGAACAGCGATAAGGTCCGAAATACCCTGAACACCCTGTCTTAAAATATCATCGGCTATTCTAAAGGCTTCCAGAATAGAAGTCTTTTTTTCTGCAATTGACAGAAGCCGGTCGTTCGGTATAGTAATAAGCGTATCCACACATGCCTTTAAATTGTTTATTCCCATTTCAGCATGAGCCATTCTGCGCCTTCCTTCAAAAGTAAAGGGCTTTGTTACAACTCCTACCGTTAAAATTCCCATATTTTTGGAAATTTCAGCGACAATCGGTGCTGCTCCCGTGCCCGTTCCTCCCCCCATGCCTGCGGTAATAAATATCATGTCAGCTCCTTTAATTGCTTCTTCGATTTCCGCCTTACTCTCTTCTGCAGCTTTTCTACCGATATCGGGATTTGCGCCTGCACCGAGCCCTTTTGTCAATTTTTCTCCAATTTGTATTTTTTTGTCAGCCTTTGACAGATAAAGTGCCTGTGCATCGGTATTAATTGCTATAAATTCTACTCCTTTTAAACCGGCGTCAATCATTCTGTTTACGGCATTATTACCGCCACCACCAATCCCAATAACCTTTATATTTGCGAACTGCTGTAAAGGTACATCAAATTCTAGCACTTTATTACCCCCTTGAGCTGCTAAAAATATTCTCTTAAAAACCTTTTGGCCCTTTCTAAAAAGGAAACCCTTTGTTTTTGTTTTTCTATGATTTTCCTGTTAAAATTAATAGAAGAAATAACACTGCTCAAAAGCCCCAAACAAACGGTAAATGTTTGATCATAGCCGTACATTTCAGTTTTACCGCCTCTTAGAGGCATACCTAATATTTTTTGCGCCAGGTCGAGCGTGCCTTTTATGGGAAGCAAACCGCTACCAGTTATTACTCCTCCTGCAGCTAAGTTAATCTTTTGATTATCAAATTCCAGCTCTTTTCTTATCAAGCTTATTATTTCATGAACCCTGGGTTCAATTATTGAAGCCAGTTCTTTTTGGTTAATCCTTCTTGTAGAAACTTCTCCTATGCTTTGAATTTCAATTTCCTGCTTTTCAGAAGCCAAGCTTTCCTGAGCACAGGCATATCGTCTTTTAACGATTTCGGCATAATTAAAAGGTAGCCTCAATCCAACAGCAATATCGTTTGTAATATAATCTCCTCCTACAGGCAATGTAGCGTATTTTACTATATCGTTTCCTTTAAAAACTGCTATTTCGGTAATTGTAGCTCCTACATCTATCAGAGCTACTCCCATTTCAATTTCATCCCAGGATAATAGTATTTTTTTTACTGCAAAGGGTTTTAAGTAAATATTATTAATTAAAATACCCGCTCTTTGAAAGCATTTGTGAATATTTTGCATAACGGTTATCGGAGCCGTTACAATATAAGAATCAACCTCAAGCCTTGTCCCAACCATCCCTACAGGGTCATTAATACCCTCACAACCATCAACTATAAATTCTCTCGGGATTACCTGAACCACATCCCTGTCGGGAGAAATTGCAAGAATTTTTGCAGCCTGTATAACCCTTTCTACATCCTGATTGGTAATTTCACTGGTACTTTTGGGTATTGCTACAACACCTTTATTCCTTAAAATATCTACGTTCATCAAGGAAAGTCCTACCACAGCTTCTTCAATTTTAAGGTTGGCCATTGTTTCAGCTTGATTAACCGCATCGTTAATCGACCTGGTCAAACCTTCTATGTTAACCACATTGCCTTTTTTCAAATAAGAGGATGGAGAAATACCATATCCAAGAATATCCATATTTCCGGATTCATTTATTTCCGCAACTAAACAGCACACTTTAGAGCTTCCCAGATCAATTCCAGTTATTATTTCATTTCTTGCCAAACCTTCACCTCCCCTTTTTTGGGTAAGGCATATTAAAATTATTCCACATTTATGCGTAATTTCCTTTTTTATAAAAAATTATTTTTGATTTTTTAAAAATTTGTTGAGGAAATCCCGACGAATAATAGCTAAATTTTGGAATATACGTACACCAAATACAAAAATAGCAGCCAAATATATTGGGATTCCAAGTCTATCTCCAATATAAGCTAAGAACCCGGCAAGTAAAGCATTTGTAAAGAAGCCGGTAATAAATACGTATACATCAAAATTATTTTCACCTACAGCCTTTAACCCCCCAAAAACCGAATCCAATGCAGCAAGTACGGCAATAGAAACATACGGTGCATAATTAACGGGAATATAAATGGGATAAACAAGTCCTATTATAATACCCAGTAATAATCCGATTAGAGGTAGAAGCACATTATTCACCCGCTTTCTCCGGAACAAAATATTTAAATTGGATTGGCCCTGTATATGCAGGCATGTAAATTTTTTCCTGTTTCTTAATGCTGACCTGTATTCCAAAAACCTGGAGGGATTCTATAATACCACCTCTCATTTTCATCGAACTCTCAAGATATTCAGGATCCCCAATCGCATCAATAGTGAAAGGCGGAGCCATTCTGATAGAATTAATAATAATTGTAGGCCCAACACATCTTATTTCAGTAGTGGCTATTATCCTCTGCCCATTAACCGATACGGCTTCTGCCCCTGCGGCGAACAACTCATTTACAACTTTTAATATATCTTCATCGTGAATCAAAAATAAATTTGGGTCTTCTCCAGGTTGCCTGGGAACATTGCTATCATCTAAGGTGATCGTAATACCCGGTCCATAGCCCTCTACCAGACCCGCCACCATCCTCGCCCTTAAAAGTTCTTTTTTCATTGCTTCTGTGACACCGCTTATCTTTGATGCCGAATTTTCATATTCGGTGAGTCTATTTCTAAGCTCCTTCACTTCTCCCTGAAGTTTTTCTTTCTCATCCATTAAACTCTTCAGTTGTGCCGTTAGTTCCTGAACCCTTTGAAGCGAAGTAATGGCGCTACCGCTTTTTTCGGTGCTTCTAAACTGTGTAACGAGCATAAAACCCAAAATGAAACATATAATTGCAATCATAATATTTGCTCTTATCTTTTCTCTCATTCAAACTTTTCCTCCTTAGTCCTAAAAAAGAAATTAATAAAATTAATAGGGCCTAAAAACGGGAATATCTTGATTCAGGTCTATTTCCCCCCTACCCCTGCTGTTTTTTCTTATATCCTCTAAAATATTAGGCAGGTTTTTTAAATTATTTTGCTTTAACCTGTTTTGATTAAAACAAATTCTTATACCATCTACAGTATAAATAAAAAAATTCGTGCCTTCATCGGCTTTTTCGGCATGAATTTCTACAATTTGATTCTGGATTGGTAAAATTCCTTTTAGAACCTCAAAAGTGCTTGAAAATACTCTCTGTTCCTCCTGGAATGTCGGTATTCTTCCTATTTCAGCCTGTTTTACCGTAATTCCCGTTATGATAGGAACCGAATAGTTTTTTATATCCGAATCTATCTTAATAACATTTCCCATAACATCCAGAAGTAGAAAATCCGAATTGAAAGGCAACGCCGCTGCAATATTTCTTTCTTTGATTTTCACCAAAACAGTATTTGGAAATTTAACCGATATCCTTGCCTCTTCTAAGGGGAGGGAATTTATTAAACTTTTTTCGATTAGTCTTGGTCTGATAGTTAAAAGGTTCTTCTCTTTCAGGTAGGATAATTTTTCTTCAATAATTTCGGCTTTAATATTGTGATTTCCAGTGATTTCGATACTTTCTATTTTTAAATACAAATTTGAAACCCAGTAAATTAATGTAATTATACAAAAAAAGGCTATTATTCTCAATAGATTTTTCAGGTTACCCTTCTTTTTTTTACCTCTATCAAAATCCTTGTACCCCATAAAATAACTTGTCCTTCCTCCTTTAACAAAAAAGGGGCAATTTAATCTATTCTGGTAATTCTTGCTCCCAGGTTTTGCAGGTTTCTGTCAAAGTTTTCGTAACCCCTTTCAATATGACTAATCCCTTCAACCACCGTAGTGCCCTCGGCACATAACCCTGCTATCACCAAAGCCGCCCCTGCCCTTAAATCTTTTGCTTCCACTACGGCACCCGTTAGTTTTTTTACACCTGTAATTATTGCCGTATTCCCGTTTATTTTTATGTTGGCACCCATCCTCCTGAGTTCTTCTGCATGTTTAAATCTATTTTCAAATATCGTTTCAATAATCACCGAGGTACCTTCTGCGATAGACAAAAGAGACATCATAGGAGCCTGTAAATCAGTAGGAAATCCGGGATAAGGAAGTGTCCTTAAATTCTCCAAAGCCTTCAGTGGTTCTTCAGCCGTTAATTCAATTCTGTCATTATAAGAATTTATATTGCATCCCATCTCTCTCATTTTTGCCAGCAGGGGTTCGATATGTTCACTAATTACATTCTCTAATATCACGTGTCCCTTGGTCGCTGCACAGGCTATAAGATAAGTACCCGCCGCAATTCTGTCGGGGATCACACTATATTCGTCAACGGGTTTTAAGTCTTCAATTTTGCAGCCTGTTATCTTTATTGTATCCGTTCCGGCACCTCTTATCTGGCAACCCATTCTATTCAGAAAATTCTGTAAATCTATTATTTCCGGTTCTTTTGCAGCATTCCTTATAACCGTTCTACCCTCGGCCAGGGCCGCTGCAATCATTAAATTTTCCGTAGCTCCAACGCTTGGAAAATCAAGGTGAATATCGTTTCCTTTTAATTTACCTGTTTCAGCAGTTATAAAACCGTAACCTTCTTTAATTTCCACCCCCAGGGCAGCAAGGCCTTTAAGATGAAGATCTATAGGCCTTGGCCCTATTTCACATCCTCCCGGGTAAGACACTCTCACCCTCCCGAATTTAGCAAGTAAAGGACCCATCAATATTATGGAAGAACGCATTTTCCTCATAAGGATTTCCGGAACTTCCCATTTGTCTACATTGGAAGTATCCACGATAACTCCATCATCTATTCTTAAAACTTTGGCACCAAGTATCCTTAAAATACTCATCATTACCGAAATATCTATGATATCCGGCATATTTTTTATTATATTTTTATTGGAGTTCAATATTGTAGCAGCAAGTATTGGTAAGCTGGCATTCTTTGAACCCTGGACTTTTAATTTGCCCTCCAATCTATAGCCCCCGTTTATAAGAAATGCCCCCACTATTTTCACCTCCGCATTTTAGCGGAATTAAATTTTATCCCACATCACGCACAGCAAATTTAAGGGATTTTAATAGTTCATAGGAAATTTTGTTTATATCTCCAGCACCAATTGTAATTACTAAATCACCGGGAACCAACTTGTTTATAAGAAAATTAATCACATCTTCTTTTTCTTCAATATACTTTACATTTACATTATTCTTTTTTAAGGCATCAACAATTAAGTGGGATGACACCTTAGGGATAGGTTCTTCTCCCGCACTGTAAAGTTTGGTTACAACTACCTCATCAGCATCAAAAAAGGCGGTTCCGAATTCATCTGCCAATAATTTGGTTCTCGTATACCTGTGAGGTTGAAAAACAGCATATATCCTTCTTGGATTTAAAAGTCTCGCCGTTTTTAATACCACCTTAATTTCTGTGGGATGATGAGCATAGTCATCAAAAATTTTTATACCATTAACTTCACCGATGCTTTGAAATCTTCTTTGAGCTCCTTTAAAAATTTTTAATGCTGAAGATATATCTTTAATATTTATTCCCAGCTGATGCCCTACCCCCACAGCTGCTGTGGCATTATATACATTATGAATTCCCGGAACATTAAGTTCAATATCTCCTAAAAATTTTCCTCTATAATATACACCAAAAATTGAAGAAATCCCCTTTAAGACAATGTCTTTGGGCATATAATCGGCATTGTACTTCATTCCATATGTGAATATTTTCTTTTTTAAACCGGCTAATATATCCCTTACGTTGTCATTATCCACGCATAAAAAAGCAAAACCTTCTTCTTTGACGTTCTCAATAAATCTTATAAATGCCTTCTTCATATTTTCCATATTTTTGTAATAATCTAAATGGTCATTTTCGATATTCGTAACAACTGCCACATAAGGCCTTAATTTTAAAAATGAACCATCGCTCTCGTCTGCTTCAGCTACCAGAAATTCACCTTTTCCTAAGATTGCATTTCCCCCTATGTCATTTAATTCTCCCCCGATGAGAACGGTGGGTTGATATCCATTCTTTTCTAAAATTAAAGAAATCATGGAAGTAGTAGTTGTTTTCCCATGAGCTCCGGAGATGGCTATTCCTTTTTTTTGACTCATTAACAAGCTTAAAAGGTCCGCTCGGTGAAGTATTGTTATATTTTGCTTTTGTGCTTCCATGTATTCAGGGTTGTTTTGGGGGATTGCAGATGACACTACTACGAGATCTGCCCCTTTTACATTTTGTGAATCATGCCCTATAAACACCTTTGCTCCCTGATTTTGAAGTTTATTCAGTATCTCCGAATATTTAATATCCGAACCCGAGACCTCGTAACCCATCTCCAAAAGAATTTTGGCTATAGCGCTCATACCGGAACCGCCGATTCCTATAAAATGAATATGTCTGAAATTGCCGATCAACACCCTTCTCTCCTTCCGAAACTCAATGTAAAGCATTTAAAATTCTATATTTATTATAATATGCCTTCAAATTGCTCCATGTTACAAATACTAACACAAAATGCCATAATTCTGTATGGGAAAATTTACTTATTTTTTGTAGAGAAGTCCTATCGCAATGTCCACAATTTTATTTAACGCATCCGGCTTTCCCAGTTCTTTACTGCACTGTGCCATTTTTTTATATTTATTTTTATCTCCAAGAATTTCCTTTATATACCTGAATAAAATTTCACCATTCAAAAACCTTTCTTCGATTACCAGGGCTGCATTGTTTTTTTCCAAATACCTTGCATTAAAATACTGGTGGTTATCCGCAGCAGAGGGTAAGGGTATTAGGATTGAGGGCTTTCCGCAAACCGTTATTTCCGAAATCGTTATGGCTCCCGCTCTGGAAACCACCAAATCAGCACAGGCCAAAGCATCCTGCATATTATAAAGATAGGGTTTTATTTTAATGTGTCCAAACCTATCCCAATTTATTCCTCTTCTTTCCAACTCTTTTAGAAATATATCGTAATTATTTTTCCCCGTAACGTGAAGTAATTGAAACTCTATTTTATCCTTTATTTTTACTATCAGGTCCATTACTGCTTCGTTTATTTTTTTTGCCCCCTGACTTCCACCAAAAGAGAGCACTAACGGAATATTGCTGTTTATGTTCAAAATTTCCGAAGCAGTTCTCTTATCCGCATTAATTATTTCCGGTCTCACGGGATTACCCGTTAAAACGCATTTACCCGATGGAAAGTATTTTACCGATTCAGCAAAACTTATAGCTATCTTGTCCACAAACTTACCGAGTATCCTATTGGTCACACCGGGTTTTACATTTTGTTCATGAATCAAAGTTGGTATTCCCATAAAGGCAGCAAAAAAAACAACGGGTCCGGCAACATAACCGCCCGTACCTATTACCAGATCGGGCTTTTCCCTTCTTAAAATCCTTATGGCGTCAAAACCTCCCAAAACCATTTCTTTCAATGTAATAAGTGTATCCATGGAAATCCTTCTCTTAAATCCTTTTACCCTTATTTTTTCCAATCGAAAACCGGACATAGGTACCAGTTCTTTTTCCATTCCTCTTTCTGTACCTACAAAAACCGCTTCAATATCTTCCAATTTACTCATAAGCCCTTTTGCAATTGCTATTGCAGGATATATATGTCCTCCCGTTCCGCCTCCCGCAAAGAGAACCTTTTTCCTCATTGTGTTTAAGCCTCCGTGAATCTTGAAATATTTAATATTATCCCCGCTTCAATAAGGGTCATTATTAAGGAAGATCCACCGTAACTTATGAAAGGTAATGGCATACCCGTAACGGGTAAAGATGCTGTTACTACAGCTACATGAATCAAAAATTGAATAGCTATCTGGCATATTATACCGGTGGCAAGAAATTTCCCAAAAACATCAGGAGAGTTAATTGCTATTTTAAAACCTCTCCAGATTAGAATTGTGAAAATTATTATTACAAATACAGCACCTATGAAACCCAGTTCTTCTCCTATTATAGCAAAAATGAAGTCCGTTTGGGGCTCGGGTAAATAGAAAAATTTTTGTCTGCTGTGGCCCAAACCCACCCCTAAAAGTCCTCCCGAACTTAATGCAAACAATGATTGGACTATATGATATCCCTTTCCCCTGATATCCTCCCATGGATTTAAAAATGATGTTAACCTTCTTACCCTGTACTCTTTGCCATATGCCAGCTTTATTGCAACCGCTGCACCTATTACCATTAAAGATAATATATGGGTAAACCTCATTCCGGCTACGAACAAAAGCATCATGGTTAATACTGCAATTACCACTGTTGCTGATAGGTGCGGTTCAACAAGCACCAGCCCACAGGTGGTAGCCATAATAATTAATACAGGTAAAACACCTTTAAAAAAGTTTTCAATAGTATCCATCCGTTTTTCTAAATAACTGGAAAAATATATAATCAATGCCAGTTTGGCTACTTCGGAGGGCTGTATAGAAAAAAAGCCCACACCTATCCACCTTCTGGCTTCATTAATTTTAACTCCAATACCCGGAATCAAAACTAAAATAAGCAAAAGGTAATTTAACAAGAGAAGAGGAAAGGCTACCTTTTTGATTTTCCTGTAGTCAAAGTTTATAAAATATACCATTGCTATTACACCGAATAAAGACCAGAGCAATTGTTTCTTTAAGAAATACAAACTGTCTTTGTATTGATAATAAGCCCAGGCACTGCTGGAACTAAATACCATTACTATTCCAAAACACAGAAGGATAAGTACACACATTAAAAAAGTAAAATCAGGAGGCCTTTTGTATTTCATATCTATACCTCCTTATATCCTTTCTCTTAAAGAATAAACCGCTTCCTTAAAAACCCTTCCCCTCTCTTCAAAATTCATAAACATGTCCCAGCTGGCACATGCAGGAGATAGCAAGACCGTATCCCCGGGAGATGCTGCATTTTTGGCTTTCTCCACGGCTTCTTTTAAAGTAGATGCCTTTTCAAGTTGGTAAAACCCTTCCTCCTTAGCGGCTTTTTCTATTTTATCCGCCGTCTGACCAATCAATATTGCTTTCTTTACTTTTCCCGAAAAAGCTTTGACAAAAGGTTTAAAATCAGCATTTTTGTCGTATCCTCCTGCAATAAGAATAATTGGATCTTCAATGGCCTCTAAAGCTTTCAACGCGGCATCCGGATTCGTCCCCTTTGAATCATTGATGAATTTTACACCATCTATGGTGTCGACGTACTCCAAACGATGTTCCACTCCTTTGAAATCTCTTAAAGATTCAGCCATTGTATTTAGATTTGTCCTTGCCGCCCAGCAGGCTGCTACTGACGCCAATGCGTTTTCTAAATTATGCGAGCCTTTTATCCCCACTTCTTTAGCCTTTAAAATGGGTAAAATTTCCTGGTTTTCCTTTATGACAATAACTCCATTTTTCACAAAAACTCCCTGGCTTAATTCTTCTTTTCTGCTAAAATAAATAATCTTACTTTTAGCAAATTTGGATAAAGAAAATACAATCGGATCATCATAATTTAATACTAAATAATCTTCTTCGGTTTGATTCTCAAAGATTCTTGCTTTTGCCCTTATGTAGTTGTCAAAAGTTTTATGGTAATTTAAGTGATCTTCTGTAATATTTAAAATCACCGCAATATGAGGTCTAAAGCTTATAATATGTTCCAGTTGAAAGCTGCTAACTTCCAGGACGATGAAATCTTTAATCCCTTTTTTATCCGCTTCCTGAATAAAAGGTATTCCAATGTTGCCCGCTACAGAAATATTTTTGCCATCATTTTTTAGTATTTCTCCTATTAACGTAGTAGTTGTAGTTTTACCATTTGTTCCGGTTACCGCAATAATAGGCGCTTTGTTAAACATATATCCCAGTTCCAATTCACTTAGTACGGGTATGTTTTTTTCTCTCGCCCTCTGAAAAAGTTCAATATCCAGCGGAACTCCGGGGCTTGCCACTATAAAATCCACATCATCTAAAAGGCTCAACGGATGATGCCCAAGGATTAATTTTATTTCTTTCCCTTCAAATTTTTCAATAACTTCTTTCAGTTCTTCTTCTTTTTTTATGTCCGTTGCAGTTACTTTTGCACCCATTTTTAATAATTCTTCACAGGCTGCCGTACCGCTCCTGGCTAATCCGACTACCAGAACCTTCCTATCCTTTACATCCATAATTAGTCCCCCCAAAAATTTTAAAACGACAGATTAAATATATAATACCCAATAGAACAGGACAGTAATGCAATGGCCCAAAAAAACAAAACTACTTTTATTTCACTCATTCCGCACAATTCAAAATGGTGATGAAGAGGAGCCATTTTGAATATTCTTTTGCCCGTTGTCCTGAAGTATAGGACCTGAATTATTACCGAAAGGGTTTCCATTACCAGTATAAAACCGAAAAACAAAAGATAAAATTGCGTTTTTGTTGAAATTGCTAAAAAGGCTAAAGCTCCTCCAAACCCCAAAGAACCCGTGTCTCCCATAAATACCTTTGCGGGGTAATGATTATAGAGTAGAAAGCCCAGAGCCGCCCCGCTAATTGAAGCCGAATAAAATGATACCTCATGGGAACCGAAATACAGTCCTATTAAAGTATAAAAAAAGCTTATAATTAACATAATGCCGGAAACGAGACCGTCCAAACCGTCGGTTAAATTCACACTGTTGACAACTCCCAAAACGATAAACAAATTAAAGGGTATGTAGAATAAACCCAAATCTACGGGTTTATTTAAAAAAGGGAATAAAACCCTGGAATCACCCGGAAATATATAATATGCATAAAGGGTAATTATTACTGAAAGTATCAATTGCATCAAAATTTTTTGGCTGGCTCTCAATCCTAAAGATCTTTTTTTTACTACCTTGATATAATCATCCATAAATCCTATTAATCCAAACCCAGTAGCAGCTATTACCGCAAGCAAAGAATTATTAGTTATTCCTGAAAAAATAATCGTTGCAATTATTACCGCGGGTATTATCATTATACCTCCCATTGTGGGAGTTCCCATTTTTTTTAAATGTCTCTTGGGTCCATCCTGCCTTACCGTTTGCCCGAATTTTAAATAAGTAAGCGCGGGGATTACAAAATTACCGGCAACTGCAACAATTGTAAAGGCTGTAGCTGCAGCAAAAAAAAGGTAGATCATTTTAAAACCTCCTGATTAGCATATTTACTATGTCTTCGAATTTCATCGCTCTGGACGCCTTTACCAGAATGATATCAATATCCTTTAACAAATCAATAATTTTTTCTTCTTCAATTTCATTTTTATTATCAAAGTAATATACTTTTTGCCGGGATAATCCATTTTTTATAGCGCCCTCTGCAATACTTTTTGCTCTCTTTCCCACAGCAATAAGTTTATCCACCTTCTCTGCTGCAAAGGCTCCTACTTCTAAATGGGCTTCTGTCGAAATGTCCCCCAGTTCCAGCATATCTCCTAAAACAGCTGCTTTAGTTTTATGCGTTCCTATTTTTTCAAGAACATCTAAGGCAGCTTTCATTGAATCAGGGCTGGCATTATAGCAGTCATCAATGATAATTTTCCCCGTATTCGTCTTTTTAAATTCCAATCGTCTTTTTGTGCTTGAAACCCTTAAAAGCCCTTCCTGAATCCTCTCATGCTCCAGCCCGATTATAAAACCTGCAGTAATAGCTGCAATGGCATTATAAACATTGTGCAATCCTAACAGAGGTATTTTAAATAAATGATTTCCGAAAATGCCTTCTATTTCAAACTCCATTCCACCGTGTTCATGGAAACGAGGATTTTTCCCCCTCACTTCTCCTTTTTCCATTCCGAAATAAATTACTTTTTTAGCAATATGGCCCTTTTTAGCATATAATTCCGGGCTATCTGCATTTAATATCAATACCCCGTCATCTTTTAAAAACTCTACAACTTCCAGCTTTGCTCTTGCTATATTTTCCTTCGACCCTAATTTTTCTATATGTGACACTCCAATGTTGGTAATAATAGCTATTTCTGGTTCTACAATAGATGACATCCTTCGGATTTCACCAAAACCGCTCATACCCATCTCCAAAACACCAAAATCATGGTGGGGTTCCAGATTAAACAAAGTTAAAGGAAGCCCAATCTCATTATTAAAATTCCCCTCGTTTTTTATTACTTTGAATTTTGTGGATAAAATTGAAGCGGTAAGTTCCTTTGTAGTAGTTTTGCCCACGCTCCCAGTGATGGCTACAAAAGGTATTGGAAACTGCCTTCGATAATAACCTGCTAAATCAAGAAGAGCAATTTTACTGTCTTTTACCAATACAATTGGAAATTCTCTTTCGGTGAGTTCTTTAACTTTATCCCTTGATTCTTCTTCACATAAACTTGCTGCCGCACCCTTATCAAATGCCTCTTTTATAAAATCATGACCATCATGGTTTTCCCCTCTAATCGGTATAAATAAATCTCCTTTATTTATCGTTCTGCTATCTATTGAAACTCCTGTAATGGTTCTTTTATAATTATTGAAAATATTGCCTTTAACAACATTAACTACTTCTAATAAATCTAAAGCTTTCACCCTATTTTTCTCCTCTCGCCTTTAAAAATTCCCTGGCCACTTCCCTGTCATCAAAAGGGATAATCCTATCTTTTATAATCTGGTAATTTTCATGCCCCTTCCCCGCTATCAAAATCACATCATCTTTTTGAGCAATTTCGATCGCTTTTTTTATCGCTTCTCTTCTATCAACTATTTTTTCATAGCTTTTTGCAGGATCCACTCCTGCCTCTATATCCTCAATTATTTTTACAGGATCCTCGGTCCTGGGATTATCCGAAGTGATGATAAAGTAATCCGAAAGTTCCGACACAATTTTCCCCATTTTAGGTCTTTTGGTTTTATCTCGATCGCCTCCGGCCCCAAAAACGGTAATAATGCGGCCTTTTGCAAAACTTTTTATGGTATTCAAGACGTTTTCAAGGCCATCGGGGGTATGAGCGTAATCCACGATAACACTGAAATTTTGTCCTTCTTTAATTGGTTCAAACCTACCCGGTACTCCTTTTACCTTGGATATTGCTTTTGCCGAAGTGTTTAAGTCTATGCCCAAAAGCAAAGCTGCCGATATTGCCGCCAGTGAATTATATACGCTAAATTTCCCCGGAACCTGATAGTTAATATTAATTTTTTCCCCCCTATAGATTAAATCATAGCTTACTCCATCTTCTGAAATTTTTACGTTATTAGCTTTTACATCCGCATCATTTTCAATGGCATACGAAATAGATGGTATTTTTATTTCATTCATTAACCTGTTTCCATGAAAATCGTCTGCATTGATAGCTGCTTTTTTAGAAAGGGAAAAAAGTTTTCTCTTTGAAAGATAGTAATCCTCAAAGTCCGGATGGAAATCTAAATGGTCCTGAGTCAGATTTGTAAATACCCCTACCTCGAAGGAAATATCGTCAACCCTTGAAAGTTTCAAAGAATGAGAGGATACTTCCATACTTACATATTCTATCCCGTTTTTCCGCATTTCATAAAAGGTTTTATGGAGTTCTAAGGATTCGGGAGTTGTTCTTTCGGAAGGGAAAAGTACACCGTTAACAAAAATACCCAGTGTACCTATAACTCCCGCATTTAATCCCGCATTTTGGAAAATTTCTTTAATAAGGTATGTGGTAGTTGTTTTTCCATTAGTTCCGGTAACACCCACAATCTTCATATTTTTTGATGGGCTTTCATAAAAATAGTCGGATACGGTCGAAAGAGCTTTTCTTGAATTTTCAACTACTATATATAGAATTTCCTCTTGCTTTATTTCCACTTCCCTTTCCGATATTACTGCGCATGCACCATTTATGATAGCATCGTTTATATATTTATGACCATCATCTTTAAAACCCGTAATCGCTACAAAAAGGCTATTTTTTTTAATTTTTCTTGAGTCATACTGTATATCTTCAATTGTTACATTTATATTTCCCGAAACCTTTTTAACTTCTTTTAAAATTTCAATTAGTTCATGACCCTTTATCATTAATAAATTTCCCTCCCAAGTTAAGGTTCAAAAAATACCTTTAATACCGTACCCTGTTCTACTTCCTCTCCCGGTTCCGGTATTTGTTTTTTTGCATACCCGGTACCGATAACTTCAACCTTAAGTCCTAAAACGTTTGCCACATTTGTAACTTCTTTAATATTTTTCCCGGTAAGATCCGGAACCACTATGGGATTTTTATCTGTTTTTGAATCCGTCAGCTTCAAAACAACCTTAGAACCCTTGTTTATTTTTATACCGGGTAATGGAGTTTGCTCACCCACTATTAAACCATTCCCCTCGGTGATTACATCCAGGCCTTTCTCCTTCAGAATTTTTTTCGCATCTTCTACGTAAATATTCCTTACATCGGGCACTTCAATGCGGTTATCTTCTTCGGAAGCGATTTCAGGTTTTACCCCTAAATACTTCAAAGAATCAGACATTACTTTCTGGAAAACAGGTGCCGCGATCTGTCCTCCATAATAAATTCCCGTTGAAGGTTCATCAATTATTACAATAGCTGCAAGTTTAGCATCATCCGCAGGAGCAAATCCTACAAAGGATGCTATATATTTGCCATCGGCATATTTTTCGGCAGTGCCCGTTTTGCCAGCTACTTTTATACCTTCTATTTTGGCTCTTCCGCCCGTACCGTTTGTTACCACACTTTCTAAAATCCTTTGCATTTCCTTAGCCGTTTCCTTTGATATTACCTGCCTTACCACCCTGGGTTTAAATTCCATTACTCTATTATTATCTTTATCCATTAAAGCTTTTGCTACGTGAGGTTCCATTAAGCGTCCGTCGTTTGCAACCGCGCTAACAGCAGTTAGAAGCTGAATTGGAGTGGTGGATATACCCTGACCAAAAGAAATGGTGGCAAGCTCTACGGGCCCAATTTTATTTGGGTCTAAGATTCCCTTTGCCTCACCCGGTAAATCTATTCCGGTGGTTTCCCCAAAGCCAAAAGCTTTTATGTATTTTAAAAACCTTTCCTTCCCCAACCTCATTCCCACTTCTATAAAGCCAGGATTGCAGGAATTTTGAACTACCTGAATGAAACTCTGGCTGCCATGTCCTCCTGCCCGCCAGCATCTGATTTTAACCCCGGAAACGATGATGTATCCCGGGTCATAAAAGCGATCATTAGGTCTTACTACACCCTCTTCGAGTCCTGCCGAGGCAGTAACAATCTTAAAAGTAGATCCCGGTTCATAAGTATCTGAAACCGCAAAATTCCTCCTCGCTTCCTGAGGATAATTCCTGTAATCATTGGGATCGTAATCAGGTTTATTCGCCAGTGCTAAAATTTCTCCCGTTTTTGGATCCATTACGATTATTGTGCCTCGTTTTGCCTTATTTTCAGCAATTGCCTTTTCCAGTTCCCTTTCAGCGATGTATTGAATAACTTTATCTATTGTGAGTACCAGATTTAAACCTTCTTTGGGTGGTATATACCTTTCATCTCCAAAGGGCAGTTCACGGCTCAGTGCATCCGTTTCTTTAATAATTCTTCCCGGAATGCCTTTTAAAAATTTATCGTAAATAAGTTCAACTCCATCCAATCCCTGACTATCAATACCGGTAAAACCAAGAATATGAGAAGCTAAGTTCCTCTCGGGATAAAACCTTTTGCTCTCCTCTGTAAAGTATATGCCTTTCAAATTTAATTGCCTGATTTTTTGAGCTTCTTCATCGGTTATTTTTCTTTTTATATATATAGCACCTTTCTTTTTCGCTTTAGCATCATTTATAGTGTTAATTAAACTCTCTTTGTTTATATTTAGGATTTCCGATAGCGCTTCTGCTATAGATTCCACATCCTTTATATCCGGTGGACTTGCCATAACGGAATTTACCTTCGCCGAAATTGCAAGGGGATTCATGTTCCTGTCAAAAATTGTCCCTCTCACCGGTTCCACAGGCGTATCCTTGGTCCATTGTTCCTCTGCCCTTGTCCTCAATTCATCTCCCCTTACGAATTGAATCCAAAAAACCCTTATTATCATAACACAACTTAACAACAAACAAAATAAAAGGAGAAATGCTAATCTCCTTTTAATTTTTAAAAGATTTTTAGCCATGGGTAAACCCCCTGTTGCTATTTCGAGCCTCCAATATATATTACCTGACTCGAAGATGGTTCCTGCATTTTAAGCTCATTTTTCGCTATTTGTTCAATGCGTGACATGGATTTTAAATCGGCTATTTTTATCTTCAACTTTTCATTATCATTTTTTATTTGAGATAGCTCGGTTTTCATTTTTTCAATCTTATAGGTGGCTTCGGTAATGGCTGCAGCTCTAAAAAGAAGAAAAAGTGATGCTAAGGTTAATGCAATGACGGTCAATATTAACCGTCCTTTTTTTAACTTTTTTCGGTTCTTAGAAGCAATTTTTTTAGATTCTTCAGCTGGATAATATTCAGAAATAAAATAAGGAGAATCTTTTTTTGCTAATATCACTTTATTCACTCCCTTTTTATTTTAGAACATCAAACTTCTCTGCAGCCCTTAACTTAGCACTACGTGCCCTTGGATTTCCAATAATTTCTTCTTCCTCCGGTACTACCGGCTTTGAAGTAAGAATCCGCAATTTATACGTCAAACCGCCTTCCTTTTTAAATTCGTTAAAAAGCCTTTTTACAATCCTATCCTCCAAGGAATGGAAAGAAATAACTACTATTCTTCCTCCATCCTTTAATAGTGAGATAGCGTCTTTAAAAGCTTGCTCTAAACCTACCAGTTCTTCATTTACAAATATCCTCAAGGCTTGAAAAGTCCTCTTTGCAGGATGTGGCCCTTTTCTTCTTGCTTTAGCAGGAATCGCATCTTTAATGACCTCAACAAGTTCAAGGGTAGTTTCTATGGGTTTATTTTTTCGCCTTTCTACGATGAAATTTGCTATACGTCCTGCGAATCTTTCCTCTCCGTATTCATAAATAATCCTTTTTAGTTCTTCCTTATCATAAGTGTTGACCACATCCCTTGCTGTCAGCTTTTGCCTTGTATCCATTCTCATGTCAAGAGGCGCATCTTTTTGATAAGAAAAACCTCTCTCTTCTTTATCCAATTGATAGGAAGATACACCAAGGTCGTATAAGATTCCGTCAATTGAAGATATGTTAAGATCCTTTAATATACCTTTTAAATTTTTAAAATTATCATGGACAAATATTGCGTTTTTATTATCTTTAAATTTTTCTTTCGCGTTTTCAATTGATTCTATGTCCCTGTCTATTCCTATAACAAGACCTTTTTCTCCCGCCTTTTTCAAAATTTCTTGAAAATGCCCCGCTCCGCCCAGAGTTGCATCCACGTATATTCCTTCTTCTTTTACATTTAAATAATTCAGAACCTCTTTTATCATTATTGGTTTATGGTAATATTGCATATCCTTCACCCTTTATATTCCAAGTTCCACCAAGTTTTCGGCTATTTCCTCATAAGACTCTTCCTGACCTTTGCTGTAAACATCCCATTCTTCTTTGCTCCATATTTCTACTCTATTAGAGACACCTATTATTACCACATCCTTTTCAATTCCCGCATATTCTCTTAAAATGGGAGGAATTAATATTCTTCCCTGTTTATCCACTTCAGCCTCTACTGCTCCGGAAAAGAATAAGCGTAAAAAAGCCCTTGCTTCCTTTTTCGCCAGAGGAAGTGCCTTAAGTTTTTCTTCAATTACCTTCCACTCATTCATAGGATAGGCAAAAAGACATCTGTCTAAACCCTTTGTCAAAATAAAATTTTCTCCCAAACCTTCTCTAAATTTTGAAGGCATTATTACCCTGCCCTTAGAATCAAGGGAATGTAAATATTGTCCGATAAACATTCTCTGCACTTCCCCTTATTTTTATCCCACTTTCTACCACTTTACACCACTTTATCTATTCTACGAAAGGTTTTAAAAATCCTTCAAAGATTAAAAAAAAATAGATGGGTTTTTGCCCATCTATTATGGTCAGTTTAGCCTTTGGGAAGAACCATTGAAATTGACATTCTATCCTCATCAAAAAAGCTTTCAATATAATTTACTACTTCATCAAAACTTAACTCTTCTAAGGCTAAGGGAAAATCAAACATATCAATTCCTCTATGGTAATAGGAAATAAATGAATGTGCTATAAAATCCAGGGAATTCAAACTTTGAATAAAATCTCCCTTAAATTTCCTCTTAATAATTTCGAAATCTTCCCTGCTTATTCCCTTAGTTTTAAAACTATTTATATTTTTTATTATTTCATTTGCCAATTTTTCTGGATCCCTGGTATTTCCACCTATTGTACAAAAACCGTAATCTTTATAAGCCTCAAAAGAAAAACCAAATCTATCATCAATTAATCCAGCTTCATAGAGCCGCTCATAGGTTTCAGAGCTTTTACCGAACATAATTTCCAGAAGTATACCTATTATAATATCTTTTTTTAATAATTTTTCTCCATCATAGCCCGTATCAACATCTTTGAAACCCAGGAGCAACAATGGCTGTGCCACCGAATGGCGTATTTTTATTTCTTTTTGAAAGACAGTTTTGGGTTCGTCAGGATATATCCTCTTAATTTCTTTTTGAGATTTCAGGTTTCGTTTTTCTTCGTGTTTTTCTACAAATTCTAAAACCTCTTTTGCATCAACGGGTCCAATTATGAATAATACCATATTACTTGGATGGTAAAAGGTATTGTAGCATTTATAGAGTAATTCCGTATTTATTCTTTGAATGGACTCTACGGTCCCACCTATATCAATCCTAACGGGAAATGCATGATAAAGGGATTTTAAGAGGTTTAAATATACCTGCCAATCGGGATCATCTTCGTACATTTTTAGTTCCTGAGTAATTATTCCCTTCTCCTTTTCTACGCTCTCCTCAGTAAAATAGGGTGTTTCTACGAAATCCAGCAGGACTTTTAAAGATTCGTAAAAGTTTGATGTTGTAGAAAAATAATAAGTTGTATTGTTATAACTGGTAAAAGCATTGCTTTCCGCACCTAATTCTGAAAATTTATCGAATGCATTTCCGTATTCCATATCAAACATTTTATGCTCCAAAAAATGAGCAATTCCCTCGGGTACTTTTATTTTTTCCTCAGAGCCCGGAAGTATAAATTCACTATCTAATGAACCATATTTTGTAGAATACACCGCAATGGTCTTATTGTAATTTTTCATGGGGAGTATAAAAACTTTTAGCCCATTTCCCAGAACCTTTTTTACCATGCCGTCTAAAAGCTTCATTAAATTCACCTTCCCGTACATTGATTTAGTCCTTTTTATTTAAAAAATAAATTGTATCGAGCTTAATATTTTGTGCAACCCTTACCACATCATCTTTTGTCACCTTTGTTATCTTGTCAATATAATCGTCAATATTTTCCTCTATTCCGTTTATTACGCCATCTAAAAATAACGATATTATAGATGGAGCGCTATCCTTGGCCTGCTTAAGAGAATTAATTAAATCCTTTAAAGAACTTTCGTATTCGTAATCGGTAATGTTTCCTTTTTTTATGTCTTCTAACTGAATTTTAATGATATCAACTGCTTTATCAAGATTTTCAAAATCTATTCCGCTGCTAATCAGCATTATACCTTTAGATTTTTCCAACCTGGAAAAGGCATAATAGGCTAAGCTCGCTTTTTCCCGTACATTTTGAAAAAGTTTAGAATAAGGACCTCCTCCAAGAATACTATTTAAAACTAATAATGCGTAAAAATCCTCATCACCGTATTTAACATTGGTTCTAAGACCAATAGAAAGTTTACCCTGATTTACATCCTGTTTTTCTTCCACAAATCTTTCTTCAAGGATTTCTTTTTTTACCGATACCGGTTTTAACGGTATTTCACTGCGCTGGAATTTAAATAAGCTATTTAGTTTTTCCCATATAGTTTCCGCGTCAAAATCCCCTACCGCGAAGACATCCATAGGTGATGTTTTTATAGTTTCCAGATAATACTCGTATAAATTTTTTTCATTGATACCAGCTAAATCATCAATACTACCATATTTATATATAGAATATGGCTCATCCTTGCACATTTCCTGCAAACACCGTTCTATAGCGTAGTTATATTTATCATTAAACAAGGACTCAATAATCCTTTTTAAAACATCTTTTTCTTGATCCACGTATTCTTTTTTAAAACTACCTTCTTCTATATAGGGGTCCAGTATCATCTCTCTGAAAATTTCAAGGCATTTATCTAAAAAGTCTCCATTCTGCCCTAAATAATCCGGATTTACCACATCCAAAAGTATTTGTATTATTTGCCTTTCACCCTTTTTTACCACATCAGCTCCCAGGTCAGCTCCATAAAGAGATTCTAAATACCTCGATAATTTTCTTGCAGTGGGTAAACTTTTTGTTCCCCTTTTTAATACAAAGGGCAATAATGCATTTTTAGTAGCATTCTCTTTTTCCAGATTCCTATGAATAAAAAGGGAAAAAGTCAAGGTTTTAAATTTTCTTGTCGGATATAAATAAACATTTAGACCATTATCCAATCTTTTTTTTATAAATCTTTCCAAAATCAATACCTCCCCGTAAAATGAGTTGGTTTAGCATAATCTGGAACATAGTTTTATAATAACCTTTTTTTAGTATATGTGAAAGAAAAATAAATATATAAACAAAAAATTTTTGTTCAAAATATATTAAAGAGGCCAATTTTTAATTAATGTGTTACTATTGAAATTCCCTTGGGTTTATAGTATAATTAAGAGCGTCGGGGCGTAGCGCAGTTTGGTAGCGCGTTCGGTTCGGGTCCGAAAGGTCGTGGGTTCAAGTCCCGCCGCCCCGACCATTTTTTTTTATTATTCAAACTTAAACCTGGAGCTGTCGTTATGATATACATTGATGATGCCGGAAGCGGAAGCTTAATAGGCGGTGTATGCATTGGATTTTACCATGAAGAAAAGGATTTTTTTTATTATGACTTAATTCCCGTTGAATTTTTCAACGATATTAATTTCAAAGAAAAAGAATACCAAAAATTTGCTGTAAACATTGTCAAAAAGTTTTTTCAATCTTACGGCGTAAACAGAAAAGAAGAAATCTTCGTATGCAGAGGATATATATTTGATAAGGTTAGAGAATATTTGTCTGAGCAGGGATATAATTTTAAAAGTATAAAAATTGAGGGAAAATTGCAAACTGAAGTAGAAAATGCTTTTTCAAATCATATCATATCCCTGGGACTTCCAAAGGACTATTTAATTTATACCAGATATCCCTTTCACTTTCATAAGCTTTTAAAATGGGTTTTTGCCGATTATGAAAATAGAATAAAACTTTGTAAGACCGGTTGGAAAAGCTGGAAAAAATACGGTAAAGTTGATATTAATATTAGCTACGGGATTTTGCCGGCTGATAATAATTTTATATGCTTAAAATGTGGAAAAAAAATCTTAAAAAACTCGCCGGTAAAAATTTTGAGGTTTTCTACAAATAGAGAAAATACCGTTTTCCTTCACAAAAATTGCCCTTAAAATTAAGGCTGGTAATATACCCAGCCTTAATTTTATTATATTACTTTTTTGAAAAAATAGAGCCAAACACAGTTTTTGCAGCGTTTACGGTTATATTTAAAAAGCCGCTATTTTTAGATAATATATCTTCCAGGGCGTTAAGAGCGTAATCAATATCCTCCTTTTCTATAATAAGCGGAGGCTCAAGTCTTATTACATTGGGATTATTTAAAGTATAAGCTGTTATAATTTTATGCTTATTCAATAGTTCACCCGCTACAATAGCCCCGGTAAATTCTCCGTAAAATTTATTTACGGCACCACCTGTAATGGTATTCAAAATTCCGCTCTTGGGCTGTTCGAACTCTATACCTATTAATAATCCCTTCCCTCTAACTTCCTTAATTATAGAATACCTGTCTTTTAAGGATTTCAGACCTTCGAGGAAATAATTCCCTAACTTTTCGGCTCTTTCCGAAAGATTTTTCTTTACAATAGCATTAATAGATGCTATGGCAGCCGCACAGGCAAAAGTATTCCCCCCAAACGTAGAAGTGTGCAGCAAACTTTTATCGAATCCTCCATACGCCCTTTCCCATACCTCATCCCTGGTTATAAATGCTCCAATGGGCATTACTCCTCCACCCAGGGATTTTGCCACACACATAATATCCGGTGTAATTCCTTCATGCTGGCACGCAAACATTTTCCCCGTTCTTCCAAATCCTGTTTGAATTTCATCCACAATAAGCAATGTTCCGTATTCAGTGCACAGTTCCCTTGCCCTTTTCAAATACCCAGAAGGTGGGACTATAACCCCGCCCTCTCCCTGAATTGGTTCAACTATAAATCCCGCTACATCGCGATTTTTTAATTTTTCTTCTAATGCTTTTATATCCCCATAAGGCACTCTTTCAAATTCGGGAACCAATGGCATAAAAGGCCCCTGATATTTGGTCCTGCCCGTCGCTGATAAAGCTCCAAAAGTCTTCCCATGGAAAGAACCTTCGCAGGAAATAATTTTCTTTCTCCCGGTAGCTGCTCTTGCAGTCTTTAACGCCCCTTCCACCGCCTCAGCTCCGCTATTGCAGAAAAAAGAATGCTTTAGACCCTGGGGAGCTATATTTGAAAGATTTGCACCCAGAGCAGCTGCAAAGGGATTAATTGTCGCCTGTAATAAATTTGGTCTTTCAAAAACCTCTTTTAAAACATCTATAACTTCATCGGGATTATGGCCTAAATTTATTGCTCCATAAGCACCCAGAAAATCTATATACTTCTCGCCTTCTTTATCCCACACGTATGCACCTTTTGCCCGGACGTAAACCCTGTCAAAATTTAATAATCCTATCATAGAAGCAAGTCCGGGATTTACGTAATCCGAATAAAGTTTCTTCACTTCCTGTCTATCTAATTCCTTGACATCATTAATGTCATACAGTTTCATGTAAAACACCCCTTATATTCTTTCTATAATTGAATATTAATAAAATTTATATTAAAAGTAAAGTAAAAAACGCTGCTTTGCTGCAGCGTCTTTTTGCACTACTCAAAAATAATTTTATTCTTTGCTAAATATCTTTTTTGGTAGTCCAGTATCAAAAGGTCAAGTTTTTGGCTCAAAAGGTAAATGTCTGTTTCCAGAAATTGCTTTTCTTTTAATTCTTCATACAACTCACTTTTTAATTCAAAGATTTTTTTCTCAAGAGAATTTTTAAAATGCATTGTAAATTTTTCCCCTTTATTTTTAATAACAAAGTAATTCTAACAATTTAGCATTCAATTAGCAAACTATCAATTTTTTAATATTTTAATATATATTGCCTGATGGCTTCATTTTTCATTAATTTTTTACAAATTATATCACTTTTTGTATTTTTTTTGCTTCAATAAAAAATTTGTCATGCATCATGCTGATTTAAAAAATTTAAATAAAGAGCACATTCAATTCTTTTTTTCTGCATCCTGCAAAATATTTTATCTGGTGTATTCAAATCTTTATTTTTTTTATAATTATAAGCACTGCATCCCCCGCTGCAGAAAAATTTCGCCCAGCAATTTGTACATTCTTCCTTTGAGAAAATATGCGTATTTTTAAATTTATCCCTTATAATTTCATCCAGGTCTCCCCGGGATACATTTCCCATTTTAAAATCTTCCAACCCTACAAATTGATGGCAAGGATAAATATCTCCCTCCGGTGATACAGCAAAATATTCCCTTCCCGCACCACAGGCAATTATCCTTTTGTAAATACAGGGGCCTTTATATAGGTTTATATTGAAATGGTAAAACCTGAATTTCTTATTGCTGTTTTTCCTACTTAAAAATTCTTTCACTATTTTTTCATACTGATCGTATATGATATTTAGGTGTTCTTCCCTTATTTCGTAATCCTCTTTTTCTGCGAGAACCGGTTCTAAGGATATTTCCGAAAATCCTAAATCGGAAAGGTGTTTTACATCTTCAACAAAATCAAGGTTATACCTTGTAAATGTTCCCCTTATATAATAGTTTTTATTATCCTTTTTTCTCAATTCCGTTAATTTTATTATATTTGGAAGAATATCATCATAACTTCCCTTACCATCAATTCTCACCCTCATCCTGTCATTTACTTCTTTTCTACCATCCAGGCTCATTACTATGTTGTCCATGTTTTCGTTGAGGAATTTTATTTTTTCATCATCTAAAAGCATTGCATTTGTCGTAATGGTAAACTTAATCTTCTTTCCGTAATTTTTTTCTTTAAAGCGTGCATACTCTATAATGTGTTTTACCGTATCGTATGCAATCAACGGCTCTCCACCAAAAAAATCAATTTCAAGATTCTTTAAATCCCCTGAATTTTTTAAAAGGAAATCAATAGCCTTTTCACCCACTTCTTTTGGCATTATGTTTCTTTTTAAATTATAATCTCCTTTTGAAGCAAAGCAGTATCTGCAAAAAAGATTACAATCATGGGCTATATTTAAACACAGGGCTTTCACCCTATTTTCATTTATTATCTTATTTACAATAATAGATTCTGCATTTGTTTCACCGAGAATAACACCTTCTTTGATTAATTGTTTAATCTCTTCCAGAGCCTCTTTAATTTCATTTAAATCAATTACTCCTGCCATTCTTTTAATAACTTCTTCTTCATTACAGCCTTCTTCTAATAGCTTAAACACCTCGTATGCTATATTATCCACCTCAAATATCGATCCGCTTCCCACATCCAAAACAAGATTTTTATCGAATATTTTAAAGGCGTGAATTTGCCCCTTCAAAACCTACACCCTTTCGCATTATATTTAAGATTTTATTAACTCATTAATACATTTTATCATAATAGCTTTTGAATTAAAACAACTTGACTATTATTTAAAAACAGAGTATAAATTTTATTGATAATCAATAATCTATATTTTTCAGGAGGTGCAACGACCATGCCAATGTATGATTATAGATGTGCAGTTTGCGGTGACTTTGAATACGAGCAAAATATAAAAGAATCTCCTCTGTCTTCCTGTCCAAAATGTGGAGGGCCTGTAAAAAGAATTATAAGTCGAAATGTCGGCCTGGTTTTTAAGGGATCGGGTTTTCATATAACAGATTATGTCCATAAAAATGAAACAAAATCTTCTGATAGTAGTAATTAGTAGTAATTCTATTAATGAAAACAATAAGTAATAAAGGCTGCTGATTTTTAATTCAGCAGCCTCTCTGAAAACTCATTATCCTATTCTCCTATGTTTACACTATAAAGTTAATTTTTTTGAAAATTACCATGGTCTTTTTATTGTTGTTCTCTTTCTCGAAGAGGATCCAAGTTTAGGAGAACATAAGAAAATGGCAGTTTTTTCTCCAGGAAGAAGAATTTTGTTTTATATCCACAAATTTTTATTATTTTTTCCACATCGATAAACCCTGTAACCGCCACTCCACCAAGAATTCCTTCGGAGCAGGGTATCGGAGTGGCATTTTCAATTATTTGCTTGCTTACTTCTTCAACAACTACAGTTTTTACTGAATCAACCATATTTTTTCCTCCTTTATTTTTGTCTAATTTATTCTTATGTAAATGAATTGTTTTATGTGCATGTCCTTTAATACATTCTATGAAAATAAAAAAGCTATTGGAAAATCTCCAATAGCTTTTTTATTTCATAAAAAATTGGCTCCCCGAGCAGGATTCGAACCTGCGACCCTCCGGTTAACAGCCGGATGCTCTACCGCTGAGCTATCGAGGAACTTTCACCCTCAAAACTGCACAGAGGTTTTTTACCTTTTTTTGGTCAAGCCCTCGGCTCATTAGTACCGGTCGGCTCAAGGCCTTACAGCCCTTACACCCCCGGCCTATCTACCTGGTCGTCTCCCAGGTGCCTTACTCCCTTTTCAGGATGGGATACCTT
>NZ_LOHZ01000024.1 GCF_001601575.1 Thermovenabulum gondwanense | reverse complement strand
ACGTGTTACTCACCCGTCCGCCGCTAAGGTGTCTTCCGGCTTTCACCTTCCAACACCTCCGCTCGACTTGCATGTGTTAGGCACGCCGCCAGCGTTCGTCCTGAGCCAGGATCAAACTCTCAAGTTAAATCCTTTAAGCTCTTCTTCTCTTACACACCTTTTTATTGAAACTCTCAGGCGTGACACTGTTCAGTTTCCAAGGTCCATGGCGCTTTCCAGCGCCACAGTTCTATATTGTATCAGCTGCTTCGTCTTTTGTCAAGTCCGTTTGCCTTTTCTTTTTGCCCGTCTTATCCTTCGTATCTTGCGCCTCACCGGCGCGCTTTTGTAATATATCATAAATTCATCACTTATTTCAACATTATAATTCTTCCATATTCGACAATATTCCTTATTTTGTTCCAATCTTTTTATTTTATCCTTCTTTTTATTCCTTTTTGTTCGGTTATGCTTAATTTTTAAATTTTATCAGGATTACCGTGAAAAGGCCCGCCCTTGTGGGCGGGCCTTTTTTATTTTATACGACTGTTCATTAAATTTTATACGACTGTTCATTAAATATTTTATTAAATTTTGTTATACTACCGAAGGCTCGAATATAAGCTCTCCTCTTTCAAACCTGCCCAGATCCAATTTATCAATGGGTATCGAAGTGGGCATACCAAGAATATACTGGGCCATTAAAACACCGGTTATCGGTCCAAACATAAAGCCGTGGCCGGAATAACCCGTAGCAATATATACTCCTTCTACGCCGTCCGCCTTCCCAAGAATTGGCTGAGCATCGGGGGACATCTCGTAAAGCCCGGACCACTGGCGGACTATCCTTATGTTTTTCATATAGGGAAGATACCTTACCGCCTTTTTACACATGGTCTCGATAAAGTCCCAGGTGGAGGTTACGCTGTAGGTTTCGTGTTCGGCAGGGCCGAATCCCATAATGAATTCTCCTCCGGGTTCCTGCTGCAAATATATGTTTCCGGCAAAGGACATTATCATTGGGCCGAGTTTGGGATTTACCGGTTCGGTAACCAGTATCTGGTGTCTTTCAGGCCTTACCGGTATATCTACTCCCGCCATAGCTCCTATGTCTCTCGACCATGCACCGGCAGCTATAAGGATTTTATCCGTCATTATATCTCCTTTATTGGTCCTTACCCCTTTAACCCGGTTGTTTTCAACAATAATTCCGGTAACTTCGGTAAAGGTGTTTATCTCTACGCCGAGCCTCTTTGCCGCTTCTGCATAAGCTATCATTGTATGGAAGGGATTCGCATGTCCATCCTTCTGATGAAAAGCGCATGCCAGAATTCCCTCTATATTCAATTCGGGTACTATATCAAGTGCTTCCTGAGGTGTTAACAATACCGACTTTATTCCCAAGCTGTTCTGCAATGCTATATTCTTTTTAAATTGCTCTACTTCCTTTTCTGTAATTGCCATCAAAAGGTAGCCGCCCTGCTTAAATTCTATATCCCCTTCATAGTCCAGTATTTCGTTTAAGTTTTCAAAAATCTCTATGGAAGCCTTTCCGAGAAGGCAGTTCATCTCCGTTCCCCACTGAGCTCTGACACCGGCCCCGCATCTTCCCGTAGAGCCGCTCATAAGGTAGCTCTTCTCGCATACGACTATATCTTTCATCCCCATAGTCGCGAGATTATAAGCAGTTGCAAGCCCCGCCATACCTCCGCCGATGATTACAATTTCAGCTGTTTTCTTCATTCTCGACACCTCCTAAAATTGCAGCCATCTTTATATTTTTTGCCGGGGGCCTAAAGGTGGTTATCCTTATATCGGCAGGATTTGTCTTTGTGGCCTTAGCAAGCTCTGCTAAAAGCAGCGACCTGCAGGTTCTCCCCTGACACTGTCCCATTCCGCAGCGGGTAATCCTTTTTATTTCGTCCATAGTAGTATAACCCTTTTCTATTAATGCCTCGATTTCCTCAAGGGTGACATCCTCACAACGGCAGATTATGGTCTTGCTCTTCATATTTATTTTGCACCTCCAACCCTTATGTTCCTGACCACCATGGAGAGTTCCTTCGGTACAGCCACCGTGATCACGGGTGTTTTATCCTCGTATTTACCATTTCTAACCTTTAAAACCCTGCCCTTTCCTACCACGTTGCCCGACCGGTCGAGCACGTCCACTTCATCTCCTTCTGCAGGAAGGGGAAGGAATTCGAAAGGTAAAGAAACTGTCGCTTCCTTTTCCGAGTAGGTTTCATCTATTATAAATATAGCGAGCCCCGGGCATTTGCTTACGCAGAGGGCGCACCCCGTGCATTTTTCGTAATCCACCTCGGGCAGGTTGTTTATGTCATCCCCGAGGGTTATGGCTCCTGATTTACACGCTTTAGCACAGGGATTGCAGGGAATTCTTTGGAAACATTCCACCATTACTACCGGCCCTTTTGCCAGTCTTTCCTTTGGTGGAATTCTAAAGCTTAATTCTTCCATCTCCGGGATTCCGTTTTTAGCAAGCATATCAAGCACCTCCTATATAATAACCCTTGATAGGCCTTTTCTTATTTTCTCTCCTACAGGTCCAGAACGCAGTGTATCAAGTTCTCTAAGGACCGCATTTTTTTTATCCTCATAGGTACCGTCGTCGTATCCCAGGCTTTTTGCTGCCGAGAGTCCGGCCAGCTCACCTTCCATCATGGCGCTGGATGCCTCTTCTACACCCGCCACATCGCCGGCTACAAATATTCCGGGTACCGTAGTTTCCATATTTTCATTCCTTAGAGGAACGTGACCACCCAGTTCCGGAACATATACCATCTGGCACCCTGCCTGCCACAAAAGCTCCGCCAAAGGTGAGAGCCCTACGGCAATGCACATGACATCCACATTGAAGACCTTTTCCGTTCCGGGAACGGGCTGCCATTTATCATCCACCTTCCATATAACAGCCCTTTCCAGAGCACCGGTCATTTCGTTGGGATAAGCTGCTTTTACAGTGTAGGAGGTAAGTATAGGAATGCCGAGCCTTGCGACTTTTGAAGCATGTACCCAGTATCCGCCAATACGGGGTGCCGCATCAATAATGGCTTTTACATTTACACCCGCCTGCATAAGCTGATAGCTGACTATAAGTCCGATATTCCCCGCACCTACCATAAGCACATTTTTGCCGGGAAGTACCCCGTGTTCGTTCATGAGGGTCTGCACGGCACCAGCACCGTAAATACCGGGTAGGTCGTTATTTTCAAAGGGTAAAAATCTTTCCGAAGCACCGGTGGCGATTATTATTCTGTCCGCCTTCATCTTTACCCATTTTTTCTCTTCCACTTCCACTCCTAAAACCCCGTCATCGGGATAATAGGCTACCACCGTGGAATCGAGCATTGTTTTAATCTTGGGGTTTCTTTCTACCTCGGAGGCTAAAAATTTTCCTATGTCCACACCTCTGATAGAAGCGTACTGTTTTTCAGAACCAAAGAACATGTGGGTTTGTTTTACCAGCTGTCCACCAAGCCTGGAATTTCTGTCTATTATTGTAACGTTTGCTCCCATTTTTGCTGCTGCAAGGGATGCCATTAATCCTGCGGGCCCTCCACCAACTACCGCTACCTCAGTTCTAATCATTTTAAATCACCTCTTCCTTCCTGGGTTTCCACTACCATTCCTTCTCTCAGCTTTTCCACGCATACTCTTACATTGGGTTCTCCATTGACAGTCATCAAACAGGAGGAGCAGTTTCCAATTGCACAGTAAAACCCGCGGGGCCTGTGAAGTTTTTTACTGTGGCTCAACACCCTTACTCCATTCGCATGAAGAGCTGCAGCAATTGGTTCACCTTCATAGCCCTTCATCTTCTTGCCGTTGAAGGTGAATTCCACCTCACGCCCCCTTTCAAAGGTTAGAATGGGGTGCTTTTCTATTCTCATCATTATACCTCCTTCATATTATTCATTGTTTTTATATATTTATAAAGGTTTTTAACTTTTTATTGATTTTACGGTATTGTTAATGTTTAGACAATTTTGCTCGCATTTTAACCTCAATCAGCTTTTTGCCCCTTAGCTAAAACACCTTTTTAAGAGGTCTCTCCTGAGCTCGCTCAAGTGAAGGGCCATTTTTTTCGCTGCTTCTTCTTCGTCCCTTTTTGCAATCGCCCTAACGATATCTCCGTGCTGTTTGCACAAATTCAGCCAATCGTCGTAGTCAAGGATGGTTTTTTCTCGCAGTTCCTTGCTTATATTGAGAATATGGCTTATTACTTCTTTTAAGATAAAATTATGAGCACTTTCCGCAATGGCCAAGTGGAAAAATAAATCCCTGTCCTTATCCATGTATTCTCTAATCGACATATCGTTCCCGTGAAATTCTTTATCCAGTTCCACTAATCTTTCTATTTCCTCTTCGGTAGCCCTTTTTGCTGCAAGCCTTACAATTTTTACCTCAATTATTTCTCTGGCTTCTACCACTTCCAGCAGTGCGTCCCTTTCTATATCCTCTGCGGAGCAGGTGATAAGTTGAAACCCCGAAACATTTCTTAAATACCTTCCACCCCCCGGTTTCGACTCTACCAGCCCGCGGGATTCAAGAACCCTGAAGGCCTCCCTCAATATAGAGCGGCTTACCCCCATCTGCACCATCAATTCCCTTTCCGAAGGAAACTTATCACCGGGCTGAAGTTTCCCCTCATCGATCATTTGCCTGATCTGTTGAATAATAGTTTCATACAACCTGATGTTTCTTACCTTTTTAAAATTCAATACCTCACCTTCTTTATATTTATAATCTTTTTTAGGGTTACTTGGTAGCCCAGTTTAATTAATATATTCTATACGGAAAATAAAATTCCTGCAAGAATAATATAATTTTTTTAATTTGTTTTTATTTTTGTTAATATTATCACAATTGCTTTTCTTGGTAGCCTGTGTTATCATAATTCCTGAAATTTTCAAAAGGAGGAAAAATCTTGTCCAAGGATGTATTAACCCTCGGTATCGAAACTTCCTGCGATGAAACCTCCGCAGCTGTGGTTTTAAACGGCAGGAAGGTTCTATCAAACATTATCTTTAGCCAAATTGAAGCTCATCAAAAGTTTGGAGGCGTTGTTCCCGAGCTGGCCTCCCGGGCGCATCTTGAAAAAATTTGCTATGTCGTGGAGGAGGCTTTAAAAAAGGCAAACCTTAGCATTAAGGATATTGATGTAATAGCTGTTACCAACAGACCTGGCCTCATAGGCGCACTTCTGGTGGGTGTCTCTTACGCAAAAGGCCTTTCCTATGCAGCAAAAAAACCCCTTGTAGGGGTAAATCACATCGCCGGGCATATTTACGCCAATTTTCTTGAAACAAACTTTTCTCCACCCTTTTTATGTTTGGTGGTATCCGGGGGTCACTCTCACCTTTTTTGGGTAGAAGACTACGGTAAGTTTAAAATTCTCGGAAAAACCATAGATGATGCCGCAGGAGAGGCTTTTGACAAGGTAGCAAGAGCATTAGGCCTGGGATATCCCGGGGGCCCTGCCATTCAAAAAGCGGCCGAGTCTGGAAATGAGGATTCAATTACCTTCCCGGTAGCTCAAATAAAGGGTTCAGAGCTGGATTTCAGCTTCAGCGGGTTAAAAACCGCGGTATTAAATTATTTAAACCAGCAAAAGCAAAAAGGAATAAAGATAAAAACCGAAGACGTAGCGGCAAGTTTCCAGAAGGCTGTCGTAAAGGCCCTGGTAGAAAATACAAGGCAGGCGATTTTGCAAATAAAAACGGATACCTTGGCCTTAGCCGGAGGGGTAGCGGCAAATAAAAGACTGAGACAGGAATTTTCGAAGTTGAGCCAGGAACTGGGTATAAAAGTTCACTTTCCACCCGTGGAATTCTGCACCGACAATGCTGCTATGATAGCCTGCGCCGGGTATTATTCTTTTCTTGACGGCAAAGTATCGGATTTTTCATTGGATGCCTATGCCGTATCCGATTTTTGATGAGCTGTGGAAACTTTTTATGGGGATAATGTGGATAAGTTTTGCAAAAAAGAAAAAATCAAAGCTCAACCTGTGGATAACTATGTGAATATGTGGATAACAAACATTTATTCAATGTCCTTCCACATGATAATTGCATCTTCATTGTTGTCCGTATAATACCCTCTTCTAATACCCGTAGGTTTAAAGCCCAGCTTATTATATAAATTCTGGGCAACAAAATTACTTTTTCTTACCTCCAGGGTCATCTTCATGACGCCTCTTTTTCTTGCCAAGTCGATAAGCGTTCTCATGATAAGCTCTCCGATTCCCAGCCCTCTGTACTCCGGAAGCACGGCGATATTTGTTACATGAGCCTCATCAAAGATTATCCACATGCCTCCGTAGCCCACCACCCTCCCCTCCGCCCGAATTACTATATAGGTGGAGAAGCGGTTTTCCTTCAGCTCGGATAAAAAGGCGTACTTCGACCAGGGATTCGTAAAGCTCCTTTTTTCTATCTCTATAACCTCGTCTATATCCTCCTCACCCATCAAATCTATTTGAATTTCAGGTAAGTATTTCTTTTCCATGCCTCTCCTCCCATTTCTCTTCCGCATGAGATTTCCTCATGTAAAAGGGTTTTACCGAAAAACCGTTGCATTTTTCCCCTTTTAAAAATTTATTGAATCCGATCATCGCCACCGATGAAGCCCTTGGCATGGTATACAATAATTCCTGTTTGATAAGTAATAAATTAACATTATTGTCATTATTTTCTACAGCAAAAACCTTTTTGGCACCATCCCCCACAAGAATTATTTCCTTTTCTAAATCTATTAAATTTTTCAATAATAGTTTCGAATCTGAGATCATATAATCCCAGACCTTTACTAATTCCTCCCCCTCCCACCGGAAAAGAGCAGCATACACGTCCTTTCTCTGGGCATCTATAACAGGACATATCAGGCTCTCACTTTTAACATTGTATGCTAAGCTGTCCAAGGTGTTTACCGGTATTATGGGTATTTTCAAAGCCTGAGATATACCCTGCGCACATGCAATTCCAATTCTTATTCCGGTAAAGGAACCGGGCCCTACGGAAACGGCAATCCCATTTAGGTCCTCAAGATTTACCCCCAGGTCTTTTAAAACTTTATCCACCATCGGGATCAGTTTTTCCAGGTGGGTGTATTTTCCCGTTTCTAAATAATACTCCGCAATCAACCTTCCTTGTTCAACAACCGCAACTCCCGCTCCTTTGGATGTGGTTTCAATCCCGAGAATCTTCAATTTTGCATCAACTCCTTTTGAATAATGGACATCAGCGGTGTTTTGCCGTATATCCTGAATTCCCTTTCTATTGTATCCACGGGATAAATATCAATCCAGAGGGAAGAGTCGGGTAGAAGATTTTTTACTTTGTCCGCCCACTCGACAACCACGGCGCACTCATCCAAAAAATCCGAAAATCCGGCCTCTTCCAGTTCTTCTTCACTTTCTACCCTGTAAGCATCCACATGCACAAAGGGAACAACACCTTTGTAAAAATTTATTATTGTAAACGTAGGGCTTACCACATACTCCTTTATACCCATTCCCTTCGCTATTCCCCGGGTTAGTGCAGTCTTGCCCGCTCCTAAGTCGCCCACCAGAGCTACCACATCTTTCGGTCTTAAAAACTTCCCGATAATCGAACCAAGTTTCTCGGTTTCCTCCACGCTTTTTGTCCTGACAACAATCATAAAATACCTTCCCCATCTGCTAATTTTTTCTACATTTATTATATCAAAAAAAATATAAAAAAAATAAAGCCCCGGGAAAAAGGGGCTTTTGTTTTTACCTGTGCAGTAAAAAGGACAATCTCTTGTAGATGAGCAGCGTTACCAGCGACAGCAAAAGACCTTTAAGGATATTAAAAGGAAGTATGCTGTAAACAATAAGGGTTTTAAGGTCTACTATCCTCGGATTGGCTTTTGTCCCCAGCGATACTATTACATCCATGGGAATATTTAATACCTTCTGATATAGCGGAATGAAAATATAGTAATTGGCGACGGACATTCCGATAGCCATTGCGGCGGTGCCAAGGAGCATTCCTGTGACAGCAGTATTCCTGTTTTTATTTATCCAGTATACGTAGGATGCTGGGACCACAAAAAGTATACCCGTCAAGAGGTTTGCCGCTTCACCTATAAAAGCCGTCTGGTTTTTAAAGATTGCATGAAGGATATTTTTCAGCACCTCTACTCCTGCACCCGCCCAGGGCCCAAGGGCAAAGCCTGCCAGCAGAGCGGGTATATCGCCGAAATCAATTTTTAAGAAGGATGCAAAAAAGGGCAGTGGAAATTCAAAAGACATAATGAAAAAGGCTAAAACACCGAGGACCGCGACTTTTGTAAGATTTTTGACATCCTTCAGGCTCTGTACGCTTTTTTCATTTACGGATGACATAGAAAACTCCTCCTTTAAGTTAATTTAGTTAGATTGATTTTAAGAAAAATTAAAACCCCGAATCTTCGGGGCTTAAAAATTTACGCAAAATAAAATCAACCTTCTCCCATCCGGACTATACCGTCGGCTCCGGAATTTCACCGGATCAGCCCCTGGAGGGCTCGCGGGCTCGCCTTTTGGCTCACCGCCGGTCGGGAATTTCACCCTGCCCCGAAGGTTTTTCGGTCCTTTTTAAATTTTCATTTATATATTACCATAGAATTAAAAATTACACAATATAAGAATTATTCAATATAAAAATGTTTAAATTTTTAAAAAAGAGTTGTAATTCATCTTAAACAAAAATATAATGGAAGAAATAGATAAAAAATACCGCGAAAGAATCTAAATTTAATATAGTCTCGCATTTAATTTTATAAAAATTCTGAATTATAGAGAGGAGTTTTTTAATGTTTAATTTCTCTTATTTTAAAAAAATGGCTGTGTTATTTCTTGTGACATTTACCCTGATTAACCTTTTTACATCAATTTCTGTTAACGCTCTCACTTTCACCGACCCTATAACATTGACTCCCCCTGTATTAAATATCGCAGACAATTCTATTATTCAAAAAATCGGATCGCCTGATCTCCCCGACATTTCTTTACAGGCTCGGGCTAAAGGTATCCGGCCAGCTTCTCTAAAAAATTTAAGTTTGAGGTTAAAACCCGGAGTTAACTGGCTTAGCGAAAGTCAGGTCAAAGCAATAAAAGAACATGCGGAAGGCGGTAGGATAAATTCGTCTTTTTTGCCTTCCGTTGAACCGGGTAAGATTTACATAGACCCTTCTTCTTTAATGGCTTTAGAATTTGTTAAGGGAGATGGAGGGGTCTTATACATTCTCCTCGCCGATGATGAAAAAATAGTGGAAGAAATATCTATTCCCGAACAAACTGTATTTCTCAATGAGGCAAATATTACCCGCCTTACTCCGGGTATTAATGTTACCTCTTACAAAATGAAATCCGGTACTACTGAAAGGGCAGGATTTAACTTTTATTTTGATGAGAGACAGACCGTACCGGGGTACGACCAGGAGGGAAAACGAATAGAAGTGGCTTTAAAGGGCAGTTTGAATGTGGATTCTCCTGCCGTTGAAGTGAAATACACGAAAGACAACGGTTATAAGTTTGTCTTTTTCGCTTCTCAAAAAGCTGAAGTACAGGCAGAGTTACTTGCCCAAATAAAAAAGGATATTAAAATTCCTCTCTATGACTTTATCATTCCAGCAGAAGGATGCAAGATAACTGTGGGATTTTTTTTAGTTTTGGGGGTTGATGGCAGCATTACCATGGAATACTCTGTAAAACAGAGTTCTTCTATCAGAGCGGGTCTTCAAGGAGATACTTCTTATTATATGCCTACAAGTTTTAATACAATTAAAGAAGTAAATTTTTCTTTTACACCTGAAAATTTATCCTTGACTGCAGATGTAAAAGGAGAAACAAGCCTTCTTGCAGAGGTTGCTTTTGATATTTTAGGGAAGGGTAAAATTGTTTTAGACAATAAAATTGGAGTTTTCTTAGAAGCAAAAACAAATGTGCAGGGTAGTATCGGTGACTATTTGAGTATTAAAGGAGACGGGTTCGTAAAAATAAGCGGCAAAATAAAAGTAAAATCTTTTGATAAAAGCAAGACGATTTATGAGTATAAATATCCCATTTTTAATTATGTAAAGGAACGTTCAGGCAATTATAATATTGACATTACCGAGGCATGTGCTTATAGAGACATAATAAAGGGGCGTATTGTTGAGAAAGCGACCGGTACCCCTTACTCTAACAAAGAAATCCAATTGAAGATTACAAGTGCTTCAGGCACTGAAAAATTATTAAGTGCATTAACGGATAAGGCAGGCTGCTTTACCGCATCCTATGACTTGAAAAAAGGAGATCAGATAAGGGTAAAATTCCCTGGAACTACAAGTAATTGGTCATATCCACGGCAGGCAAGTTTCCCGTTCAACTTTATAGTTGTGGAAACTGCCGATTATCTGGCAAATGCTTTAAAAGGGTATGTGAATAATTCGGACCAAAATGCCTTAACCTACAATGGCCCTGTTACTTTGTATATAGAACGCTCTAATAATATTCCTTTGCACCCTGAAAAAAATATTTTTCTTCCCGTTGAATATAATATTAAGCTTACAGCACAAAGTTCAAATGGTGTTTTTCAATTGAACAATGTGGACATTAGGCCTTTTGACAAGATTTATGCAGTATTAGAAAAGGAAGGGTTTACCTTTTACAGTGATAAAATAGAAGCAGAAGGTATAGCTGTTTCCGTAGATGGAAACTACAATCAGGAGCCATACCGTTTGAGCTCTGCCAATAGTGTTGTAATTATTGGCAATTGCGGCACAGTTTCACCCTTTAGCGAAGAAATAGATTTTAAAGTAACCGCTATTTATCCTCACAGCACTAACCCGGAAAATACGCTTAAATCTAAGGAGTGGCGCTTAAAGCCAACATTTAATTCTGAAAAAAAACAATCATTAGCTGCTACGGGTCCGTGGGAGATAGAACTTAACAGCCTTTTAAACCAGATAACTTCTTCTCTTGATAGATTCAGAAGTTCTTTTATGGGAGGGCGTTCTGTCAACTATCATGTCTTTGAAACGGTAAGATTTTTTGTAGAAGGCAAAAAGTTAGAGTATTTTGATGAAGCTAAAACGTGCGAAGAAGAAAGAAGAAGCAATTTATTGAACAATATAGAAAAAAATATTAACTTAATAGCTTCAGCTCCTGCAGATTACTACCTTAAAACATTAGGTGCAATTGTTTTCAACTTAGAGGGGCAGGAATCATCGCAAAATCCGGGGATTCTTTCACCTAAAAACTTTACTTCTAATATCACTATTAAATATTATCCTTCCGCCTTAAGCTCTACTCCATCTTATAGTAAAGGTATAAAATTTTCTTCATTAAATGAGCAGCAAAAGGTAGAAATGGGCGTAAATGATCCCGTCTTATTGTGGGATAAAAATAGTAAAACCAAAGTTATTGAATATAGAGAGTTTCCGATTAAAGAAAATGTTCGGTATGACTTAGATGATTATATCCCTGAATTAGGGAATATACCGTTTGCTTTAAAAGGAACGGAACAGGTTAACGGTATTTCCTGCCAGGTTTGGGAAAAGAGTAAAAAAATCGATCCAATAATGAATGTTTATGTTAAATTACAGCTTTTTATAAACCAAAACAACAATCTACCGGTAAAGGTAGTCTTTTTAGACGGTTATTACCAAAAAATTGAGCTTTTATTTACTAATTGGCAGCGGGCTAATGTAAGCGGGTCCGAACTTTTTTCACCTCCTTTTGGTGAAATAAGAGTGCCTTTTATCCAATTAGAACTTCCCACCTCTACAGAAGCGGGCAACGAGCAGGAAGCAACTGAAGGTACTGAACAGTTTGAAGTTAACAGCCAGGATACGCAACCTTCTTCTTCCGATGAAAGCAGTAACGAAGAAACTAAGATGGATAAAGTAATTATTTACCTTACCATAGGCAATGCTTTTATGACGGTAAACGGTACCCAGATGGAAATAGATCCGGGAAGAGGAACCGTTCCGCTTATAATGGAAGGAAGGACGATATTACCCATAAGAGCTGTAGTGGAAGCCATAGGTGGCAGCATAAAATGGAATGAGGCGGATAGGAAAATTACCATTGTAAAGCAAAATACAACAATTGAAATGTTGATAGATAAAAAAGAAATGCTGGTAAATGGATTATCAATCACGAATGATGTGCCGCCTGTTATAATAGGAGCTCGAACTTACGTACCGGTAAGGTTTGTAGGTGAAAATCTCAATTGCGATGTGGGATGGGACCAGGCAACGCAAACGGTAACAATTTTAACAAAATGAAAATATTAGGAGGAATGATACATTGAAATTATTTTATAAAAAGTTATTTGCGTTTATTCTTATTGTTATATTTATTTTTACTGCTTTAGTTATACCCGGATGTTCTTTTGGGAATAAACAAAATGTTGAAAAAGATAATAAATCGTTGCTGTCGGGAATAAGTATATCTGAGCCAAAACCAATATATAACTTGAAAAATGAGATATCGAAAGAATTAAAAGGGATTGATAAGGAACTTTCGGATTTATTTTCAGCCCCTGACGATTATGAGGAATTGCCGCCGAATTCAACAGAACTTATTGAAAAAGCCTTAAATGAAGGCAAAATAAACAAGGAAAAAGCTGCTGTTTATAAAATATTTTCTAATTATGACCCTGAACGTCTCCCAGCTGAATATAGATCCAATGAACCCGTAGATACAGCTCAATATGATATACGTTATTTAATAGACAACTGGGAATCTTTATCTGAGGAAACCCGCAATCAGGTTACGCCTTATCTTATTCCTTTAGATGATCCGCATAGTTTTTTTTACCCGGGTAATAAAAAACAAAATAAAAATTCTGTTTCAGGTCTAAAAATTTTTAATGAAGCACTGGCAGCTGAAGAAGATTATAAAGTTAATGTCGAAGAATTTACTCATGATGGACAGAAATTTAAAATATTATATTATGAAGAAAAGAATTGGGCTGCAGAAAAGAAGCAGTCTTTAAAAGCCACAGTTTCGTATATTAAAGAATCAATAATATACTCATGGGATAAATTCAGGCCTTTAATGGGAATAAAACCTTCAAAGCCTTTTATAATTGAATTAGTTAAATTTGCAGAAAGATTATATGGATTAGAATGGTATGAAGATGGAAATTACAGGATTAGAATCAATATTTTATATGCAAACAATGAAAAACTTAATAAATCCACAATTGCACATGAGCTGTTTCATGCATTTCAGGATGAAATGAAAATTGGTTATAATACAATTGATGAAAAATGGCTTTGTGAAGCAACTGCCGTATGGGCTGAAAACTATGTTTATCCTGACTATAATTTAGAGCACGCCTGGCATCCGAGATTCTTCAGGACATTAGATAAGGCAAGAATAGGCTCTGGTAAGGGTTTCGAATACCTGAGCTATATGTTTTTTTATTACCTTACAGATTATGCACGGGTGAATTTTATCCGAGAAATTATTAAGACTGCGGGACAAAGCGGTTCAAAATCAATAAGGCCATTTTTAGAAAAGAACACACCAAAGCTTAAAGAAACGTATGCCACATTTGCCCTTTACAATTGGAACTGGCCTCCCGTTGATAAATATTACGATAATGGGAAAATCACAGGAGGCCCCAGTGGAAAATGTTTTAAAAAGAAGATAATGAAGGTCGATGAGGAGGATGAAGTAAGTGTTTCATTAAATCCCGGTGCCTTAATGTATTACTTATATATTTTTGACCAAAAGGATCCGACCCTTCAACATGTTACCATAACTTTTGAAAAATCCATAGCCGATGATAAATATTTAAAAAGACAGGCTATTTTAAGGATTAATGGTAATTGGGTTGTTGAAGACTGGTCCTCCGAAACCGTTAAACAATATTGCAAAGCAAAGACGGATAAAAATGAAGATATTCAGGCTCTTGTTTTGATTTATTCTAATGCAAATTTGAAGGACGAATTAAAAGAGGCTGATAAATTCAGGGTAGAAACCGGAAAATGCTATAAAGAAATGCAGCTAAATTTAACATTTGAATACAATTACAGCGTGCCGGGTTTTGAATGGAAATCAAAGGGCAATTTGATAGAAAATCTCGAAATTAAAGACCATTGTTATTATGTAGTAAAAAGTTCTTCCTATAATTTCGGCGGCGAGGGTTTTATTGATGGGAAAAAGGTAGTTGAAACATCGGGTAGTGCCTCTTTTGCAATTAATAACCCGGATATATATAATTCTTTGGTCAGGATATTGAAAAAACCTTCCGATAATACAGAAGAATTGAAAGATGCTTATGAAAAATACGGCATAAAAGAAAATATCCCCCCTCAGGGAATATTAATAACCGTTCCTGCATTATTGGAGGGTGTTGTGTTTAAAGGATATACGGTTTTTTCATTTCCTGAACCAATTGGAACCATAAATTTATCCGAACCGCTTCCTCTTGATGGTATAAGTCAAGTTATTGCCGTAACTCCCGATTTAAATGATTGGAACGCAAAAGGAATAAATATGTCAATGGAGGTAGATGTTTTTAACCATAAATGTCCTATTCAAGGAGCTTTTACAGTAGATTTTAATAAAATGGCAGAGCAATTAGATAACATAGGAAACGTGCCGGGCATTGGAAATGGAATAAAACTGCCTGATTCGCAAGAAATGAAAGATGCATTGAGCTTTTTAAAGGAAAATAATATGGAGAATTTATTTAATTTAGGTAATCAAGGAGGCGCAAAAGAATTATCTTCACTAAATGCTATTAATGCTATAAAAAATGCTATGATTCCCGGGAAAATACCTTCAAAGGGATCTGCGAAACTCAGAATCACGGTTGATGGTGTCTATAAAAAATATCATGGTGAATAAAAATCAAAATTATAAGCGTCCTCTTTTTTGACAATGAACGGAGGACGCTTTATTTATATTATCCTTTATACACAACCTCACCATTTATTATCACAATATCCGGTCTTGCCATTAAGTCAAGGGGGAATTTATCCCATATTACGATGTCCGCATCCTTTCCTTTTTCTATGCTCCCCACCCTGTCAGCAATACCTATTATTTCAGCGGCATTTTTCGTAATTGCAAGCAATGCATCCTCTTCTTTCATCCCTTCCTTCACCGCAAGAGCGGCAAGAAGAGGAAGGTACTGAATGGGTATAACGGGATGGTCGGTCATTATAGCGACTTTTACTCCCTTTTCCGCAAGAACTCCCGGAGTTTTAAAAGTAAGGTCTTTTAATTCATACTTTGACTTAGAGGTCAGGGAAGGTCCTACCACCGCAGGCACATTTTCTTTTGCTATATTATCGGCAATCAGGTGTCCTTCGGTGCAGTGTTCAATGACCAGGTCCACATCAAACTCCTTTGCTATCCTGATAGCGGTCATTATATCATCCGCCCTGTGGGCATGAGCCCTGAGGGGAAGCTTTTTGTCAAGAACCTGGCAAAGGATTTCCATTTTTAAATCCGTTTCAAATACTTCGCCCTCTTTAGTCCTTTCCTTTTTGAGCTTGTAATTTCTCGCCTTATAAAGGGTCTCCCTTAAAAGTGCGGCTGTAGCCATTCTTGTTGCAGGGGATTTTTTTTGCTCTCCGTAAACCCTTTTGGGGTTTTCTCCAAAGGCGATCTTTAATCCCGCAGGAGATTTTATTATCATTTCATCTACAACCCTGCCGTGGGTTTTTAATGCGGCGGATTGTCCCCCGATTACGTTGGCACTGCCCGGGCCGGTAAATACCGCGGTGACGCCTCCCTTTACGGCATCTTTAAAAGCCACGTCCGCAGGGTTTACGGCATCTATAGCTCTAAGGTGCGGAGTTATCGGATCCGTCCACTCATTTCCGTCCTCTCCTATGGCACCCACACCTTCCTCAAAAAGCCCTATATGGCAGTGAGCATCGATGAAACCGGGAAATATGTACTTACCTTTCGCGTCAATTATTTCAACACCCGCCGGTATTTCAGCCCTTTCCGCCACATCAACAATCTTACCGCCGTCGATAAAAATTATTCCTTCTTCTATTACCCTTTTACTGGCCATTGTATAAATTTTTCCACCCTTTACCGCAAGCATTTTACCACTCCTTCCTAATTAATACCCGGTGATATGGCGAGCATTGCCCGGAAAACTTTATAGGCTTCTAAATAATCCCTTGCGGTGTAAATCACCGTCCTCGGGTCCTTCTTTTTGGTCCCGGGGATTAATAGGGTCATATCCGCCATAACTGTCCTGAAAAAGGAAACTTCAAGCTCTACGGGGCCCTCTTCTTTTACGGGTTTAAAGGAATCAATCTTAAGCAATGCCTCCTTAACCCCTTCTTCTATCTTGCTTTTAACTATATCGAAGGGGAATACCTTTGCTGCATACCTTCCCACCGCTTCCTTTACAACCACGCCTATGATATCCCGGTGCAGCTCTTCCCTTGCGCAGAGGACGGCATTTTGATCTCCGGTGATAAGGGCTACCGGAACACCAAAATATCCAGCAAGCCTTCCATTGAGGCCCGCCTCGCTCATTTCCCTCCCGTTTATTTTAGCAAACATCACCTTTGATGTGTAGGTATGATCCATAATTGCATTATCCGTTCCCGCCCTCGCATGGTAACCCACAAAGAAAACCGCCTTATAACTTTCATCTATCCCTTCCATCATGCTTAGAGGTTTGGGACTTCCGCTAATAAGAACCGCTCTTTTATCCAGTTCTTCTATCAGGATATTGTCCATATTATTATGAGAATCGTTTACAACCACTTCCGTTGCCCCGAAGTCAAAGGCCGCCTGAATAACCGCATTTACCTCTTTTGTCATTAAAAGCCTCATCCTGTCGTAATCTTTATTTCCGGGCTCCGTATGGCTTGAAGAAACTACCCCCGAAATACCCTCCATATCGGCAGAAATGAATATCTTCATCTACCTTTCCTCCTTTTTATTTCCTCAATGAACCTCTCAAAGGGTTTTAATTGAACCGGGTCTTTCTGCCACATGCCTTCGGGATGCCACTGAAGTCCCAGGATAAATTTGTCCTGAGATACCGCTTCCACCGCTTCCACCACACCGTCAGGAGCATAGGCTACCGCTTTAAGATTGGGAGAAATATTTTTTATAGCCTGGTGGTGGAAGCTGTTTACCTTTACCTCTTCGGAATTAAAGATTTCAAAAAGGATCGTCCCTTTCTGAACCTTTACCGTGTGTGTAGCGTACCATCTGGGTGCGCTCTGGGAATGTTTTATAGAGCCTTTAAGCTGGGAGGGTAAATCCTGATAAAGGCTCCCCCCGAGTGCCACGTTTATCACCTGAATTCCCCTGCAGATGCCCATAACGGGCAAACCTCTGTTAAACGCTTCCTTTACGAGAAAAATTTCCGCCTTATCCCTGGCCGGGCTGACTTCTCCCAGTTCCTTTACCGGATCCTCTCCAAAAAGGAGCGGATCCACGTCCGGCCCCCCCGTAATTAAAACCCCGTCAACAAATTCAAGAATTTCCTGCAGGGTAACTTCCTCTAAAGGAGGTGTGATAAAAGGGATACCTCCCGCTTTCTCCACAGCTAAATAATATCCTTCATTGAGAACGGCTTTTTCTTCAATATAAGAAGAAGTAAGCGCTATCTTTGGTCTCATAAAAACCCCCCATTTTAAAGAAGCTTAACCGCTTCCTTTGCTATATGCGGGTCAAATTGTTTTCCCGCATTTTTCAAAATCTCTTCCTTGGCTTCATAGGCGTCTTTGATCCTTTGATAGGGTCTTTCAGAGGTCATCGCGTCGAAGGCATCGGCGATGGCCATAATCCTAGCTCCTAAGGGGATTTCCTCCCTGTAGTACCCGTGGGGGTAACCCGAACCATCGTATTTTTCATGGTGGTTAATGGATATTGGAATAAGCCTTTGCAATTCCGTAACTATGCTCATAATATCTCCGGTGTAAACCGGATGCATTTTCATAATCTTAAATTCTTCATCCGTTAGCCTGCCCGGTTTATCCAGGATGAACCGGGGAATTGCCACCTTGCCCGCGTCGTGCAGATAAGCGGCAATTTTTATATCCGAGACATCCTTATGCGGTAGTCCCAGGCCTCTTGCAATTTTAACCGAATAAAGGGCTACCCGCTCCGAATGCCCCGCCGTATAGCTGTGTTTTGCGTCAATTACACCGGAAAATACCCTTAAAATATCCCGGGCATCCCCGCCGCATTCATCGGTATCCACGGGTCTTTGATTCTGAAGGGTTTCAAAAAAAATTTTTGAAAGCTTTTCCTCATCGAAAAGCATTAAAAAAAAGTCCCTGTCCTTTAGGATAAAGGCGGTCAGCTCAAAAATCAAACCGGATATCTCTTTAGTCCGCTTTTCTTCAAGTTTTTTTATAATTACCTTCACATTTTCTTCACTGTTTTTCGTTTCTCTAAGCAAAATATCCACTATATCCGCCGCATGAATGATCTGCCCGCCCAAATTGATATCATCCCCGGCTATTCCCTTAGGGTATCCGCTTCCATCCCAGTTTTCATGATGTTGCTCTATCATACTGGCGGCAATCTTTAAAGGCTTAATTTCTCTTACTATCTGGGCTCCTTTGAGGGGATGGTTAAAAATAACTGGATTTTGAAAATGATCTTTTATATTCGTATAATGCACCACATGCTCGGGTAAGGAAATAGCCCCAATATCGTGTAAAAGGCCGGCATAAAAAATATGGGTTTTATATTCGGGTAAAATATGTTCTGCCATTTTTTCGCATAAAAGAGCTACCCGCCACGCATGGTAAATTTTTTTACTTTCATCCAGGTCCATCATAAGCGAAAGTGCCGCGATGAGTTCGGAAAAAAACTGTTCTTTTTTTTCCTGCCCGATATTCATAAATCCTCCAAAATAGTTTTTTGACTCATAAAAAATTATAGCAAAACTGGCATTTTTTATAAATACACTTTTTCCTTTGAAAAAATAAAAAAGCAGGTTAGGTGTTCCTGCTTTTTTCAAATTACTAAAAATTAAAAGTCTACAAGTCCCAAACTGATTTTTAAGGCCTCATCCACTTTTGCCATAATTTCATTGTCCAAAAAGGTAATTTTCTCCTTTAATCGCCTTTTATCGATTGTCCTTAACTGTTCCAGTAATACCACCGAATCCTTTTCCAATCCGTAATCCTCTTTTTTAAGTTCCACGTGGGTAGGAAGTTTGGCTTTGTCGATCTGGGAAGTAATTGCCGCAACTATTACCGTAGGGCTGTATTTATTTCCCACATCGTTCTGCACCACCAAGACAGGGCGCACTCCACCCTGTTCCGATCCTACCACGGGATTTAAATCCGCATAAAATACATCTCCCCGTCGGACAAGCACGTCATTCACGCTCCGACAGTCTTAACTCATAGGAAAAGAAATCCTGAATGTCCTGACAGATTCCCATTTCCGCAATTTTTAAATTTATATCTGCCATCTCCATATAGCCCGATTTAAGCTGCTCTCTCATCCTGATCCTTTCCTTTTCTTTTATATAAAGCATCATGGCATCCCGGATTAATTCGCTTCTATCTTTATTTTCCAAAGATAGAATTCCATCCAATTGTCGCAAAAGGTTTTCCGGCAAACTCACCGTGATTTTTACAAGTCCGGCCACAGCGGCACCCCCTATGAGCATCTATAAAAACAAATCACTATAATTATTTGAATAAAAATAGAAAAATATACCTAAGATGTTAAATAATTTTTGACCTTTATTATTTTACCATCTTCTATATACACCCTGGGAACCCTTTTGGAAACGGCACACAGCACCTCATAGGAAATCGTACCTATGATTTTTGCTACTTCATCAGCCGTTACACCGTTATTCGTTCCATCGCCAAAGAGCTCTACATCGTCTGCCACTTTCAGCCCTTCGATCTCCGTCACATCTACCATACACTGGTCCATGCATACCCTTCCCACTACTTTTGCCCTTTTGCCCTTTACAAAAACCTCTCCTTTTGAAGAAAGCAGACGGAAGTAACCATCCGCATACCCGACAGGAAGTGTAGCAATTCTGCTGTTTCTTTGAGTTATAAAAGTCCCACCGTAGCTTATAGGTTTTCCTTTTTCCAGCTCCTTAAGATGGGCAATCTTTGTCTTAAAACTCATTACGGGTTTTAACTTTACCTTTTCCTTATCCACCTCATCGGAAGGATAGCATCCGTAAAGCATTATTCCCGCCCTTACCATATCCAGATGGGTTTCGGGCAGGTCAATAATCGCCGCACTGTTAGCGGCATGTTTTATGGGTATCCTGTACCCCTTACTTTCCAATCTGCCAACCACATCCATAAACTTATAAAACTGTTCAAAGGTAAAATCCTTATCCTTTTCATCCGCCCTGGCAAAATGAGTAAAAATGCCTTCCACTTCGATACCGGGGAGTTCAAATACCCTTTCTACTTCCGAAATAATAGGGGAATCCGCTAAAAAACCTATTCTCCCCATGCCCGTATCCAGTTTTATATGAATCTTAACAGGCTTTCCCATTTTTATTGCTTTAAGGGAAAGCCTTTCGGCCATTTCTAAGCTGAACACGGTCTGAGTAATATCGTTCTCTATTATTTTATCAAACTGATCTTCCGGTGTAAAACCCAAAATAAGGATGGGAGCCCTGACACCCTCCCTTCTCAAAGCGAGGGCTTCGTCCAGAAAAGCGACGGCAAGGTATTCCGCTCCCATAGAGAGGGCTACGCGGGACACCTCCAAAGCTCCGTGCCCGTACGCATCCGCTTTTACCACTGCACAAAACTTTGAATTTTTGTTTTTCACTCTCAATACTTCATTAATGTTGTGCTTTAAATTGTCTAAGAGAATTTCAGCTCTCGTAGGTCTCAAAAACCCCTGCATTTAACCCACCTCTTTTTTAAAGATTTATTTTTATTAAAAAATCCTCTTAAAAGCTTCCGGTAAATTATCCAATATATCACCGGCAATCAGAGAAAATTCCCCTTTTTTCTCCCTTGCGATATCTCCTGCTAAACCGTGAATATACACGCCCGCACAGGCTGCCTTTAAAGGTTCCCGGTTTCTTGCAAGAAAGGCCGCAATCATGCCTGTAAGGACATCTCCGCTGCCGCCGGTGGCCATACCGGGATTCCCGGTGGGATTGATGTACACCGGAGAAGACGGTGATTTTATAAGGGTCCTTGCTCCTTTCAGAACCACCGTACAATTAAATTCATCCGCTGCCTCCACCACCTTTTGCCATCGGTTTTCCTCTATCTCCAGCGGCACGGTATTTAATAGCCTTGCCAATTCTCCGGAATGGGGAGTTATAATAATATCCCCCTCTTTTCCCCTTAAAAGATCGGGATGTTTTTGAAATGCGTTAATTCCGTCCGCATCCAAAACCAAAGGTTTTTTGCAGTTTATCACAAATTCCCTGATGAACTTTTTTGTGTTTTCATTTGTAGATAATCCGGGCCCGACAGCTACCACATCTACCTTTTGTGAAAACTCCAGAGCCCTGTCCAGCGCTTCTAAGGAAATACATCCCCCATGATCGGGGAGCGGCATTTTCATTACTTCGGTTAGCTTTACCTCAAATACCGCAGTTAAACTTTCCGGCACCCCAAGGGTAACAAGCCCTGCCCCCGACCGCTGGGCAGCCAGGGCACATAAAGCAGCAGCCCCCGTCAGACCCTTTGACCCGGCGATTATAAAAACTTTGCCGAAAAAACCCTTGTGAACATTGGGAGGATAGGGAATAAAAAGATCCTTTATAAAATCTTCGTTCAAAAGAATACCTTCCGGTCCAATTTCTTCTATTAAATCCACCGGCATGCCGATATCGGCAACCGTAACCTTACCGGCGTAAACCGCACCGGGATATAAAAGCAATCCCGGTTTTAAAAGGCCCATTGTTACCGTTTCATCTGCTTTTACCGCCTCTCCCAGCACTTTACCGGTTCTTCCGCAGATGCCTGAAGGTATATCTACCGCCACCTTGTAGCCCTTCGTCTTATTTATTAAATTTATTACCTCCTTATACCTTCCTTCAATATCTCCTTTTAAGCCCGTTCCAAAGAGAGCATCGATAAGTGCAAAATTTCCATCCTCTTTTTTTAAGAGGTCATACACCCTGCTTAACTGCTCGTTTGAAAAAATATAATTCAAAGAAACGTTCATTTTCTCGAGGATTGTCAAATTAATGAGGGCATCTCCCGCTATGCTTTCCTTTTTTTCCGGAATAAAAATCTCCACCGAAAAACCTTTATTCTTAAGATGCCTTGCCGCTACAAAACCGTCTCCTCCGTTATTGCCCTTGCCGCAAAAAATGTAAACTTTTTTTGACGTAAAACATTGTTTTTGATATGCCCTATCCACAGCATCGGCTACAGCTTTACCTGCGTTTTCCATCAGCACGATTCCCGGGACCCGGAAGTCTTCCATCGCCAGTTTATCCATTTTCCTCATGGTTTCCGGCATTACCACTTTCATCAAAAAGACCTCCCATAATACAGGCTACCGCACAGGCGTACTCCTTTGTGTGGCTTAAAGAAATATCAATGAATTTAAAACCTTTTTTTAAAAATATATCCTTTGCTTTTCCATAAAGAAAAACCCGGGGTTTTCCCTTCTCATCCTTCAGTATTTCTATATCCTTCCAGCTTACCTCTCCTATCCCCGTTCCAAGGGCCTTTGCCACCGCCTCTTTTGCGGCAAACCTTGCAGCAATACTTTGAAAGAAAAATTTATTTTCATTTAAAGTATTAATTTCTTTATCGGAAAAAATTTTTTTAAAAAATCTCTTGTTTTTGCAGGCTCTTTTTATTCTTTCTACTTCCACAATGTCAATCCCTATACTCATAGTTACCATCTCCGGTGTTTTTCATTATTTTTTCCAAATAAATACAATAATAAAATGCTTACAGTTGAAAAAAATAAAATAGGATAAATTTTAAATTAAACCTATATAAACTTTCGATTTTTCTCTTTAAAAACCTTCTTTTTTACAAAATTTTAAAAAATATTTTCTTGACCTTCTTTGACCTTCGTTGTATAATTTAATTAGAATTTATGAAAAATTTACCAGAGGAGGTGCTTGGTATGCATGAAAGACATCTCATGCCGTGGAGGAGAAGGGGTTTACTGCCAGCTTTTTTTGACCTGGATATTGAAAACTTTTTCGACAATTTCTACGACCTTTTAAATCCCTCGGCTATTAGGATAGATATGAAAGAAACCGAAAAAGAATATATTCTGGAAGCGGACTTGCCCGGATTCGATAAAAATAATATAGAAATACATCATGAAGGGAATATGCTTACTATCTCCGGCAAGCAGGATGAAATAGTTGAAGAAAAAGGGGAAAATTATATCCATAAAGAAAGAAGAAGGGGAAGTTTTTCCAGGACGATTCCCCTGCCGGACAACGTGGATGCGGACAACATTAAGGCAAGCTATACAAACGGTGTACTGCGCCTAATTCTTCCCAAGATAAATCCATCAAAACCAAAGGGAAGAAAAATCGATATAGAATAGGAACCCCTAAATGGGGGTTCCTATTATTTATGTGCGCGCGGCATGCCCGCGACCTTGATGGTGAAAGTCCATTACGGGGGTTGATAGCACCAACCGTTAGCTGAAGGCAAGGGTGTCCATTGCGAGGTGGAATCTGAAGGAAGCCGGAGGCAA